>JBGPID010000052.1:0-12458 GCA_041484725.1 Geobacteraceae bacterium
AGGGGAGACTGGAGGTGGCAATCGAGAACCTCTGTTTCTTTGCTTCCCGCGAAGAAGAGTTCTGCCGCTGGTTCGAAATGACCAGGGGGAGCAAGGGGACAGCGGTCAAACTCTGTTCTTCCCCGCTGGAAGTGGCGGAAACGATAAAATCGGTCATCCTGGACAAGTTCAAGACGGTGGTGATTACCTCCGCAACCCTGGCGGTAGGGGAGAAATTCACCTACCTGGAGGAGCGGACCGGCATCTCCCTACTCGACCGGGCACGGGTAACCGAGCTCCAACTCCCTTCCCCATTCGATTATGCCCGCCAGGCCTTCGTCGGCATCCCATCGGACATTCCGGAGCCGACCGGTCCCGGCTTCGAAGAGACCCTGGGGGAGTATCTCATGGAAGGATTGACCATCTCCCAGGGACGGGCCTTTGTCCTCTTCACCTCTTACGACCTGCTGACCCGGGTCTTTGACCGCCTGCAGGCGCCGCTGAAAAGGCTGGGTCTCAACCCCATGCGCCAGGGGGAGACCAACCGCCACCTCCTTCTCTCCCGCTTCAAAAAGGAGCGGAACGCGGTCCTGTTCGGCACCGATTCATTCTGGGAGGGGGTCGATGTCCAGGGGCGGGCACTGGAACTGGTGGTGATCACCCGCCTCCCCTTCCGCGTCCCCACCGAGCCGGTCCTGGAGGCGCGGGCCGAGCATATCGCCGCCAGGGGGCTCGACCCGTTCATGGAGTTCACCGTTCCCCAGGCGGTGCTCAAGTTCAAGCAGGGGGTCGGCAGGCTGATACGCAGCAGGGAAGACCGGGGAGGGGTGCTGATCCTCGACAGCCGGGTCCTGGCGAAGAACTACGGCCGCTTCTTTTTGAGGTCGCTCCCCGATGCCCGGTTGGTCAAGGGGAAAGGCAAAGAGGTCTTTGCCGGGATGGCCTCCTTTTTCAATACTTGAATTCACCCCTACTGACTGCAGCCGGGATGCTATCAGATAGACCCGGACCGTCCACGCCGCAGACTCCGCGCAAGGATCTCTGCCGCAAGATCGAGATTGCTTTCCGGGTCCAGGGCAGGGCCGAGCAACCGGACCTGACCAACCCGGTTAAGCAGGCGTTCATCATAGTCGGCTCCGGGGCAGAAGCGGCGCAGTTCACTTGTCAGGTGGGTGAAGTTCAGCTCCCGTGACAGCTTCATGGCTGCGCCGAGTCCATCGTAGGTCATGCCGTTCTGGCTGAAGAAGACCGGCGACCGCTTGCCGGCATAGAGATAGAGGACCTTTCTCCGCTCTTCGGTTGTTACCTCCTCCCGGTGCTCGACCTTACTGGTCAGCGGTATTCCTCCGGAAAGAACGGTTTTGCCGATGCTGAGCTTGCGCTCGATAACCGTTTTTGTCTGAGTATTTCCGACGATGCTCGTAGCCGGCAGGAGCAGGTCGATCTCCGTGTAGGGGATCTCTCCCTTATGCCCGTCGCTCGTCTCGATGCGCATCGACCATTCGTTAAGCTCAAAACGGCGGACGATGAAATGGTCGGCTCTGCTGCGAACAGCCGTTGCGTCGACGACCAGCGTGGCGATTCCGCTCTGATTCAGTTTCTTCGCCAATGCCAGGGCCAGCTGCGGATCGGCGAAACAGGCCACCACGGCAGGCCCTCCGCCGATCATCCGTGGCCGCGCTTCGAAGACCGTTATTCCGAGTGCAGTGGCGAGTGCTTGGACTGACTCCGCAGTTTCTTCCTGCCAACTACAGATGGCAACAACATGCATGGAACCCTCCCCGAAACAATAACATTAGTATGGGGGAACAAGAAAACCAGGCGCGATAGTTCTTACCGCCTATTGCTGAATTTTTCCCGAAACAGCCAGGTATCATTCCCATCTTCAGCCAATCAGGCGGGGCGTTTTGACCTGTGCTGCTTTCGGAGATGCGCTGCGTTCGGCGTGAAACTACAACAAGAGATAATCAGTGCGATTCTATTATACTACCAATATCCTGTGTCAAAGATAAAAATGCGGGAATCAACGGTGTTTCACAATTTTTCGAAATGAAAAAGGCCCCAAACGGGGCCTTTTATTGTGTTACTTACACTGTCTTACTTCTTGTGACATTCGCCGCACTTGGTCGGGCCGGCTTTTTTTGCCTGATGGCACTCTTTGCACAGTTTGTGGGCGGCGTCTTTGCCCAGAATCAATTTGGCCGGCGTCCCTTCACCGTGGCACGCCTTGCAGTCGCCGGAAGCGCTGTGCTTTTTGTGATCAAAGGTGACATCGCCGTTCTTTGCCTTCATCGTCACCGTGTCGGGTGCAGCGGCCAGCGCGGCCGAAGCAGCGAACACGACCATAAGCAGAGCAGACAAAACTTTCTTCATACCTTTTCCTCCTGTAGTAAAATGATCGCGTTACCCTATAGGCATGATTAATTTTTGTCAAGGTTTTTAGGCCGTATCCGCCACGTTATGACACGGCCCGTGCCACGGTGACGACGCAGACCTCTGCCGCCTCGGCCTTGAACAGGACCCTGGTGCATTCGGCTACGGTGCTGCCGGTGGTATAGACATCATCCACCAGGATGATCCGCTTCCCCCGGAGAAGAGCTGGTTCAGAAACGGCAAAGGCGCCCCGGACATTGGCGACCCGCTCCGCTGCCGAGAGGTTGATCTGCGGCTCGGTCCAGCGGATCCGCCGCAGGTTCCTGCAGGAAAGCGGCAATCTCCATTCCCGGGCAAGGATTTCCCCGAGCAGCACGGCCTGGTTGAACCCCCTCTGGCGGAGTCGTTTTATATGAAGGGGAACGGGTATTATCATATCGGCAGAGGCGGCTTCGGCAAACGGTCCGAGCTGTTGCCCGGCGAGGAGCCCGAGGGGACGGCAGAGCTGCACCCGGCCGTTGTATTTCAGGCGGTGGATAAGTTCCCTGACCGGACCGTCAAACAGGGCCGCGGCCCGGGCCGCGGTGAAGCGTGGCGGCTCCGTGATGCAGCCGCCGCATAGGTGATCGAAGTCGCCGGCTGTAAGAAAAGGGATCCCGCATATTTTACATAAGGGTGAACGGATCAGGGCGCATGCTTCCAGACACCCTGCGCAGAGGTGGATCGCACCGGCATCGGGGATAAACGCCTTGCAGAAATGACACCGGGGCGGGAAAAGGATGTCGAGAAATGCTTTCAGCACTATAGCCCCATCTCCGCATTCACCACCAGGACCCTAATATCGGTCTGCCGCGGCTTGCGGTCGATAATGGTGGTGACGCGGCAGATCCGGTCGGGGGAGTTGCAGTCAGAGCAGAAGCCGGTCGTGGCACAGGGGGTTTTGAAATTGAGGCGCCGGGCATTGGGAGGGGAGGCCCAATCCTTGACCCGCTTGACAGCGTCGTCGATGTCACCGTCCACGAGCTTGTTGCGTCCGGCCACGACGATCACCTTTTTCGGGCCGAACAGCATGGAACCGACCCGGTTGCCGGTGGCGTCGATATTGACCAGGCTGCCGGAGAGGGTGACGGCGTTGGTCCCGGTGAGAAACAGGTCGCAGGTGAGCTGGCGGCGCATGATCCCCCGCCGCTCTTCCGGAGTGAGCCCCGGGATGCTGTGTATGAGTAGTTCCTTCCCCTTATCTTTCAGATACCCGGCAACATCCAGATCCGCCACGGAAAGGGACCCGCCGAAACCTATGGATTCGGCCTCCCTCGCTTCCGCGAGGATGTACCCCCGGGCCTCCTCGCGGGTGGGGCAGAAGATTGCCACAAAGCCGTTACTGACGAGCGATCCTACAGCTTTTTCGCATTTCTGCCCATAACTCCAGTTCACCAGATCTTCAGTTTGGGTCATGGTCATGCCTCCTATATATATTATCTCAACACAGTATTTGAGTGCTCGCTTTGTTAACTCATGGTCGGCATCCTCCTTCGCTCACTATCTACTGAGAATGTCCCTCCCCTTGCGCTTTGCGCGGTAGAGTGCCTGATCGGCTTCCTTGAGTACATCGGCCGGGGTTGTACGATCGTCGCTCTCGGCAACGCCGATGCTGATGGTAACCGATGCGGTCTCTCCGTCTTCGTTTCCGCTGGTGCGCCGCTGTTTCTTCCCCTCCCCCCCTTTCAGCGGCCTGGAATTGTCACGGATGACTAACTGGTATGCGGCAATCGACTTACGCACCTCTTCCAGGTGTGGTATCGTCTCATCCAGCCGGCGGCGCGGGAAGATGACGGTAAATTCCTCGCCTCCGTAGCGGTAAGGCCTGCCGCCCCCCTTCACCCCCTGGATTTTCCGGGCCACCATCTTCAGCACCTGGTCTCCCACGTCGTGACCGTAAGTATCGTTAAAGTTCTTGAAATAGTCCACGTCTAGCATGGCGATAACATAGCGCCTTCCCAAATCGGTGAGCTGCTCGTTCAAGGCGCGCCGTGACGGGAGGCCGGTCAGATCGTCGCGGAATGCCATATCATGTGAATCCTGCAATACTCCCATGGTGAGGGCCAGGGCTGCGGCTGTAACGAAGAGCATCGGCAGGTAGGGGGTTGTCGGCCAGCCGCAGACCGCCGCCACGGCCGCCATGGTACCGAGAAGGGCGCTGTTAACCGGCGATGGGCGTATCGCCAGACGTGTCGCGGCAATGAGGAACGAGAGTGCAAACATCAGCAGGGCAGGCTGTGAAAGGGAAATACCGCCCGTAAACGAAGTATTGAAAATCTCTATGTTAAAAAACTCGGCGACACCGCCGCCGTGACTCCGGACCAGCCAGACAGTCAACCCCGCCTGAATGGCAAGGAACCCTAGACGCATCCGGCCGGCCGTGGTAAGCGCGCCACGTTCACGCATAAAACAGAACAGGGTAATGTTCACCGGGAAAAGGAGGGCAATGAATTGAAAGACAAGGTGTGCAGGGATGGTGGACCCTTCCTCTGACAGCCATGTTTGAACAGCCCAATGGAGCGCCGCCAGCAAAAGAAGCACCAAAAAAACGCGACCGCGGCGGAAATGCAAACTGAGGAAGATGCCGATGGTGATTGTCAACAGGGGAAGAAAGGGGAGAAGTTCCCGCCATGGGGAGGGAAGGCCAGCCAGCCGGGGAAGGCCCAGGCCGGCGACCGTCAGAACAAAGACGGGGACAAATAAGCTGGCAAGTTTCCTATAGACAACCCTGATCATGCGCGGCGTTTCTCCCGTCAAGGTGTACACGGAGTTGCATGCAAGGCTGCTATATGGTGGTGAGGAGAAGTGGGCCGCGCATTTGCAACTGCTCTGGTTCAATACACCTTCCGGCGGGTTAGTGTCAACATGATTAATAAGTTTTTGGGGCAGGAAACACCTGGATATCATCCTCTTTTGGCTAGATTATCAATATTATTTCTAACGTTTTTCCTGAATCTGCCGATGAGTAAATCAGCTTTTCATCTTCTGTTTCATTGCGAGTATTGTATGCAAATAACAACTACCGGCTTGACGCGAATCAGACCTCAAAACAACAGGGTCATAGTAATCCGAAGTGAGGCCGCGTCCATCTTTTCCGGGGAATTAAACAAGCAGGAAGAGAAAATCCTGGATGTTGACAAACTGGAACTGGAAGACCTCAAGGAAGAGCTCCAGGATGTGGGAGACGACTTTGAAAGGGAGCCTACGATTGCAAATTTCCGCGTTTTCCGTGAACTGATAGGGAAATTTGCGAAAAAAGCAACCTCAATAGCATATAAGATCGAAAAGAAAGCGATTTATCGCTCCAGCCGGACCCTTGAGATTGTTGCGATCATCGACAGGGCTGCAGATGAGTTATACCACCTTGTCATGGAAGGGCAGCAGAACCGCATCCGGATAGCTGGCAGAATAGCCAATATAAATGGAATGATTATCCAGATCAGCGTGTGAACCGCGCATGCCGAAACAGGATGCTTCCCAGCCGGGTCCGACAATCGGAAAAGGCCCGCGACTGATTTTGACAACAGGTGTGAACCTTCATACATATTTCCCCGCTTCCATCCCCGCAACAAAAAAATATTTCACGGCTTGACTACTTCCATATCAGTAGTACGCTAATAATATAAAATCCAGACCAAGGACGGTTGTGGCATTTTCTCAAACAGCCATTCGCGAACGGTTGCTGTAACTTACCGATAACAATCCGGGAGGATCGTATGGGCGAAATCAAACGTATACTTGCTATGTGCGGAGTTGCCACATGCTGCCAGGAGATTATAGATTGCGGAATTTCATTGGCCCGCAAATACAAGGCGGAGCTTTACTTCATACATATAATTCACAATCCCTTCGGACTCCAGGGGTGGAACCTGCCGATGTTTTCCATGGAAGAAGAGTACTATAAACTCCTGGAAGAAACAAAAAAAGACCTGGACGAGATTATAGCCGAGGAGCAGAAAAATGGCCTTCTCATCCGGGGAGTGGTCAGAGAAGGCCCTCCTACCGATGAAATCTTAAAGGTAATCGAAGAAGAGAATATCGATCTTCTCATCATGCATGCACATGAAGAGACACGCATGGAGAGACTGGAGTTGCGCCTGGAGAACTTCCTGTTCGGAGCGAGTAAACAAGAACTAATCCTGAAAATGCCCTGCTCGATTCTCCTTCTAAAGCAGGAACCCGGCTCTTCATGTCTATAAGGGTGGAGGCATAGATCGCAATTAATGGCTAACGGTTTTGGCTGGGTCGCCGGGGTCCGGGTGTACGGCTGATGTACGTCTGTGTTGCCACCCCCGTGCGGCTTTGTTATTGTATCGCTTGCATCATCTGTATTATGCCATAGCGCAAATCGGAAGTACGCAGTATGTCCCCGTCACTCCCTACCCGCCACCCGGTCATCATATTGATTGCAACTCGACATAAGCCACCAGGGAAGAAATCCGTACCGGCCCATATAGAGAACGTCGGGATGCAGTAAGTTAAACGAGTCGAGGTGGCAAGATGACCGATACTATCATGGCAAACAAAATGTTGCTTATAAAGGTAATTTACCTCGATAACGGAGCCGGAGTGGTGAGGGCTTCCAGCCTGGAAAAGCTGATCAAGACAGGTAAAATCGTTGCATTTCGTCGTTCCGCGGGATGGGCAAGAGTTGGACGCGATCCGATCAGGGGGAGCGGCGGCTGGTACGAAGGGATGGAAAGAAGGGTTCTCGAATAATGAAAGTTATGCGAAGATCCTTACGGATTACGGAAAAAATATAATGCTGAATGCGGGGCCTTCGATTATATATCCATTTTTTCTATAAACTGAACTGAATGTCATGCTCCCGCCTCTTGCTGCACGTCGGCGCGCAAGATGTTGCTGACGCCTGTCTCACTTTCATCCCGCAGGGGTATCATAAACCACTGCGCCGGGCAACTATTTCCCACGCCAGTAACGCAATTTAGAAAAATTACGCCCCTTTGGGGGACGGCCCAGATCAGCCTGCTGCGCATTCAACAGCACGGATATAAGCTTCAAGTAGGAATTATTTGCATTTTCCCGTGCGAATTTATATAGTAAAACGATATGTAACTTTTATAAAGGAAGAACATTGATAAGAAAAATCCTCACATTTCCCGACCCGGAACTGAAGAAAAAATCGGTGCCGGTGGCAATCATAAATGAAAAGACACACGAACTGGTCCGGGACATGGCGGAAACCATGTATGCAGCGCCCGGGGTTGGCCTTGCCGCGCCACAGATCGGTGTCCACCAGCGGATCATGGTAATAGATGTGTCGGTCAAGGATGATACGCCAAATCTCCTCGTCGCCATCAACCCGGTCATTGTTTATGCCGACGGCGAGTCATATGAGGAAGAAGGTTGCCTTTCCGTCCCCAAGTACGCCGCAAACGTCCGCAGGCATGCAAGAGTGGTGGTAAAATCCATAAACCTGGACGGCGAAGAGGTCACCTATAAGGCCGACGGACTCCTGGCCATCGCTTTTCAGCACGAAATCGACCATCTGGACGGGATACTGTTCATTGACCACCTTTCTCCCCTGAAACGGGAGATGTTCCGCAAAAAATACCGCCGCATGGTGGAAGAACGGCAGGAGCGAGAGTGATGGCCGGACTTCGCCTGGTATTCATGGGGACCCCGGAATTCGCACTCCCCGCACTGCAAAAACTTATCGACCGTGGTGAGGTGTTGTCAGCGGTGGTTACCCAGCCGGACAGGCCGAAAGGGCGGGGTCAGCAACTTGCGCCGCCACCGGTGAAGCTTCTGGCCGAGGGTCACGGCATCCCGGTGCTGCAGCCCACCAGGGTGCGCGGTCCGGAGTTCATCGAGGTCATGCGGGAACTCCGTCCCGACCTGATTGTAGTCGTAGCCTTTGGCCAGATCCTGCCCAAGGCCCTCCTGGAGATTCCCCGCCACGGCTGTATCAATGTCCATGCATCGCTCCTCCCCCGCTACCGCGGCGCCGCTCCCATCAACTGGTGCATCATCAACGGCGAGACCGAGACCGGCGTCACCACCATGCAGATGGACGCGGGACTTGACACCGGTGACATGCTCCTGAAAAAGGTTACCCCCATAGGCCCGGATGAGACAGCCCAGGCGCTCCACGACCGGCTTTCGGAAATCGGCGCCGAGGCTCTTGACGAAACCCTCGACCTGCTTGTGAGGAGCAGGCTCGCTCCCGGGAAACAGGACGATCTCCTTAGCAGTTACGCGCCAATGCTCAAAAAAGAAGATGGCCTGATCGACTGGGACAGGGAACCGCAGACCATTCGCAACCTGGTGCGGGGATTGACCCCCTGGCCCGGCGCCTACTCTTTTCTGGGGGGCAAAACGCTGAAGATCTTCCGCTGCCGGGTTGCCGGCGGCACCGGTACACCTGGGACTGTGCTGCAGGCCGACAGGTCGGGACTGGTGATTGCCTGCCGCAATGGTGGCCTCCTGGTCGACGAGCTGCAACTGGAAGGGAAAAAACGCCTCTCCGCCAAGGATTTCCTTGCCGGCTATAACATCAAACCGGGTTTCATCCTGGAGAAGAGGGGCCTATCCCGTGACTGATAAGCAAATGCCGGAGAAACCGCCGCGAAAACGACTCTTTGTGGCTCTCATGGGTGTTACCTGTCTTCTCATCGTGGGGGTCATCTACCTGCTCTGGTGGGTACCTACCATAGGGCTGGAAAACATTCACCCCGATCTTCCCCGTTTATCAGGGGTGATCCTGGGCGCCTTGTCGGGCCTGGCCGTGCTGGGAACCCTGCTCCTGGTACTGACCACGGCGCTCGGCAAGGACATCCTGTTTACCCGCTTCATGCGGGGGGTGGTCATCAAATTCCTCTTGCCGGTGATCGAGCTAATCGGAAAGGCCTTCGGCATCCCCAGGGATACCATCCGCCAGTCATTCGTCGCCATGAACAACAGCCTGGTTATGTCGCAGAAACTGCGCATCAAACCGGACCGGATACTGATCCTCCTCCCTCACTGCCTGCAACTCGTAGACTGCGAGGTCAAGGTTACCGGCTCCATCACCAAGTGCATCCGCTGCGGCAGGTGCGATATCAAGGGCCTTGCTGAACTGGCGGAGAAATACGGGATCGATATTTCCGTTGCCACCGGCGGCACCCTGGCCAGAAAGGTGATCATCGAGAAGCGCCCCAAACTGGTGGTGGCGGTGGCCTGTGAAGGGGACCTTACCTCCGGCATCAAGGACTGTTATCCTCTGCCGGTCATCGGTGTTCTCAATGACCGACCCTTCGGTCCCTGCTTCAATACCCACGTGGATGTGGAAAAGATTGAAACGGCGTTGCAATCGGTGCTGGCGTAAATAACGATGGCAACCTTTCGCTTCATGATTTTTCCCTTTTGTTTTCTGCTCACTCTCCTGTTCACTTCTGCTCCCTCGGCCGTCGAAACGGTAACGATCACCGCCTTACGGTCGGATTTCCGGGCATGCCGTGATACCGCCGGGAACGTGCGGATCATCATCCGTCAATACAGGAACAACGACGTTCCCTTCCTTCTTCTCGTCGATCCCGTCACCCTGGAGAGTTCGACTGTAAGGGCCGCAGATATCGACCTCACTGGCAACATATCTATCGAGACTGTCCGGAATACCCCTTTTATCAAGGCGCTTGACCGCTATACGGCCCCCCCTTACAAACTCCAGAACCATGGAGCGGTTCATGCCGGACACCCGGTAGACGGGATCTTCCTTACGGTAGACATGTGTCCATCCAGGAGGCCCTTCGAAAAAGGTTTTTTTACCGCAGTAGCCGATCTGTCCCGGCAAAGCGGCAGGGGAGCCCCGGTAGCGATAGCCATTACCGGCAACTGGCTGGAAAATCACCGGGACGATCTAGGCTGGATCGTGCAGCAGATAAAAAAGGGGAAGCTGGCGGTGACCTGGGTCAATCACTCCTCTACCCATCCCTATGTTGCCGGGGCGCCGCTGGAGCGGAACTTCCTTCTTTCCCCAGGTATCGATTTCGAGCGCGAAGTCCTGACAACAGAACGTCTTCTTCTGGAAAAAGGTCTTCTCCCATCGCCGTTCTTCCGCTTCCCCGGCCTGGTTGCCGACGAAAAGCTCATACGATCGCTCCGGGAACTGGCATTGATCCCCATAGGCAGCGACGCGTGGCTCGCCAAGGGGGAGACTCCCAGGAGAGGCAGCTTTATTCTGGTGCACGGTAATGGTAACGAGCCCCTTGGTATCAGGAAAGCACTGCAGTTCCTGCAAAAGCCTGGAGGGGTTAATCTGCTGCCACTCAACGCGGCATTCAGCCACCAGCCTTAACGCCTGGTTTAGTTCTTTTTTGTCGCTCCTTTTGTGCTCTTCTTGGCAGCAGGCTGCCCTTTTGTTTTCACAGCAGGCTTCCCTTTTGTTTTTGCGGACGTCTTCTCCTTTGTTTTTGTCTCTTTTGTCTTTGTCCCCTTCTTTTTCCCGGCTCCCTTTTTTTTCGACTTTTTTGTCTTCTTTTTGTGCTTGCTCGGCTCCGGCGACAGTTCGTCCTTGATGCTGCCCAGCAACAGGGTCGTTTCTTCCTGCGCCGGATCGGCTTTGCTGGCGGTTTCCAGGACTTCCTTTGCCTGGGCAATATGCCCGGTTTTCATGTAGACCCGCCCCAGGGCATTGAGGGCCTTGGCATGATCGCTCTTCAGTTCGACGGCTTCCCTATATTGGGCGGTCGCCGCTTCATAATCCTTTTTGAATTCATAGACCAGGCCCAGCTTATAATGGCTGGTTGCATCCTTGGGATTAAGTGCGACACTTTCCTTGAGCAACGTGGTTAATTCATCATAATTCTTGTTTTTCACGTAGATCGCGGTTAATGCATTGCGCGCGTCGGCATCGTCTTTTTTCAGGCGCAGGACTTCCCGATACTGTTTTTCAGCCATATCATTCATGCCGCTTTTCTTGGCGAGAGCAGCCAGTTCACTGTGTGCCTCAAGATCGTCGGGATTCAGCCTGGTGCTCTCCAGATATTCCTTCATGGCATCTTTGTAATTCTTACTACTTGCATATGCCCTGGCAAGTTTTAGATGGATGAGTGGATTGTCCCCGCGGAGCTTTAACAACTCCCGATACTGCTCTATGGCCTGCGGATAGCTGCCGCGAACCGAGTAAATATCGCCAAGCCTGCGCCGCGTCTCCCCCTGTTCACCGGCAAACTTCAAAGAATGCCGGTATTCGACCACCGCCTCGTCATGGAGCCCCTTCTTTTCATAGAGAATCCCCAAGTTATAATGAAGGGCTTCATTTTCCCCCTTCATCCGGACTGCCTCTTTATATGCTGCCATGGCATCGTCATCACGGCCGGCATCCTTATAAACGTCTCCCAATTTCTGCAGGGTCTCCGGCCAGTCCGGTTTTTCTTTCAGGGCAGCCCGATACTCCGCCACAGCTTTATCGTATTCCTTTGCCGCGAAATATTGATCCCCACGGCGGCTGTGTTTCATTTGCCTGCCCTCGTTGACCTTGCCTGCCTGCAGGTACTCTTCCTCGGCAGCCTTCCTGTCGCCCTTCTTTTCATAGATTTCCGCCAACAGGCTATGAATCTCCTTGTTGCCGGGATTGGCACTCTGCGCCTTCTGCAATACATCCAATGCCTTGTCGAACTGGTTTTTGCCGACAAAAGCAGCCGCCAAACCCAGGCGTGCAGTCTCACTGTCGGGTCTTATGGCCAATGCCCGACTGTACTCCCCTTCAGCATTGTCAAAGAGCTCCTGGTTGGCATATACATCGCCAAGCTCCTCATGCAAGGCCGCATCGGCACTGAAAACCTTGAGCGCCTCGCGATAATGGTAGCCGGCCAAAGCGAACAGCTTGCTGGATGCGAAAATACGCGCCAGACCCTTGTGGTAACGGGGATCAGGCTGGCCCTGCAAGCCCTTGGAAAGTTCGAGCGCAGCCTCGTCGGACAACCCCTTTTGCAGATAGAGCAGGCCCAAATTGCCGTTTGCCACAGGGAATTCGGGGGCATCCTTCAAGGTCTCCCGGTACTCTGCAATTGCCTGCTCCGTATCCCCTGCCCGTTCGAGTTTGAGAGCTGTTATGAAATGGCTGG
>JBGPID010000053.1:0-12444 GCA_041484725.1 Geobacteraceae bacterium
CCTCTTTGCGATCCTGCTGCTCCAGGGGGTCCTGCCGCTCAACCCGCAGAAATTCCCGGCTTTCTCGTGGCACCTGGCGCTCAACACCGCCATCAGCTTCATGACCAACACCAACTGGCAGAACTACGGCGGTGAGTCGGCAGCCAGCTACTTCACCCAGATGGTGGGGCTCGCGGTGCATAACTTTGTCTCCGCCGCCACCGGGATGACGGTCGCCATCGCCCTGATCCGCGGCTTCGCGCGGCGGAAGACCTCGATGCTGGGGAACTTCTGGGTCGATATGACCCGCGGAACCCTCTATATCCTGCTGCCGCTGTCGTTGGTATTCGCCGTTTTCCTGGTCTCCCAGGGGGTGATCCAGAACTTCAGCGACTACAAGACGGTGCCGCTCGTCCAGTCGACGACATACGACAAGCCGAAGCTGGACGACAAGGGGAACCCGCTCAAGGACGCCAAGGGGAACCCTGTCACCGAGAGCGTGACGGCAAAGGAGGTCACCATTCCCATGGGGCCCGTCGCCTCCCAGGAGGCGATCAAGGAACTGGGGACCAACGGCGGCGGCTTCTTCAACGCCAACTCGGCCCACCCCTATGAGAATCCGACCCCGCTCTCCAATATGGCGGAGATCTTCCTGATCCTCCTGATCGGCGGCGGGCTTACCTACACCTTCGGCCTCATGGCAGGGAACACGCGCCAGGGATGGGCGCTCCTGGCGGTCATGCTCGCCATCCTGATATTCGCGCTGGGCGTCCTCTACTGGGCCGAATCGAGCGGTAACCCGCTGGTGGCCAAGCTCGGCGTGCATGGCATCAACATGGAGGGGAAAGATACCCGCTTCGGCCTGGCCGGAAGCTCTCTCTTCACAGTCGCCACCACCGGTACCTCCTGCGGCGCCGTCAACACCATGCACGACTCCCTCACCCCCCTCGGCGGCATGATGCCGCTCTCGCTGATACTCCTCTCCGAGGTGATCTTCGGCGGGGCCGGTACCGGGCTCTACACCATGCTCGCCTTCGTGGTGATCGCGGTCTTTGTGGCAGGTCTGATGATCGGCAGGACCCCCGAGTTCCTCGGGAAAAAGATCGAGGCCAGCGAGATGTGGATGTCGATCATCACGGTCCTCACCTCCGGCGTCCTGATCCTCATCTTCTCGGGGATAGCGATGCTGGTGCCGTCCGCGGTCGCCTCCATGGCGAACCCCGGCGCCCATGGCCTCTCGGAGGTGCTCTATGCCTTCGCCTCCCAGTCCAACAATAACGGGAGCGCATTCGCGGGACTCTCCGGCAACACCGTATTCTACAACGTGACCGGCGCGTTCTGTATGTTCATCGGCCGCTTCGCCCCGATCTTGGCGTCGCTCGCCATGGCAGGGTCGCTGGCGGAGAAGAAGTATGTCCCCGCGAGTCTCGGAACGCTGCCGACCGACAAGGCGCCGTTTGCCTTCTGGCTGACACTCGTCATCCTGATCGTCGGCGCCTTAACCTTTTTCCCGGCCCTCTCGCTTGGGCCAATCGTCGAACACCTGACCATGCTGGGAGGTAAATAAGAATGACCAAACATGCACCACAACCCATATCCATTTTTGACGTGCGGATCTTGCGACCCGCTCTGCTCGATTCCTTAAAGAAGCTCGATCCGCGTACCCTCTGGCGCAATCCTGTGATGTTCTGCGTGGAGATTGCCAGCGTCATAACCCTGGTGACCTTCGTCATGTCGCTCACCGGCGCGAACAAAGAGCCTGCCTGGTTCACCGGCCTCGTCTCCATCTGGCTCTGGCTGACAGTCATCTTCGCCACCTTTGCCGAAGCACTGGCAGAGGGGCGCGGCAAGGCACGCGCCGCGTCACTGCGGAAGTCGCGTACCGACATTACGGCCAAGCGACTGACCAAGCCGGAATTCGGCAGTGACTTCACCCTCGTCGGCGCCAGTCAATTGCACAAGGATGACTATATCCTCGTAGAGGCGCATGAGATGATCGCCGGCGACGGTGACGTCATAGCCGGAGCGGCGCTGGTCAACGAAGCGGCGGTGACCGGCGAATCAGCCCCGGTGGTGCGGGAGTCGGGGGGGGACCGGAGCGCGGTGACCGGCGGCACCGAGGTGATCGCCAACTCGATCATCGTCAGGATCACCGCCAACCCGGGCGAAACCTTCCTCGACCGGATGATCTCCCTTATCGAGGGGGCGAAGCGGCGCAAGACCCCCAACGAGATCGCACTGGAGGTGCTGCTGATCGCATTGACCCTGGTATTCCTCCTGGTCTGCGCCAACATAAGCCCGCTCTCCATTTACAGCGTGAAAGCGGCAGGACAGGGGACTCCCGTTTCGCTGACGGTCCTGGTCGCCCTCTTTGTCTGCCTCGCGCCGACCACCATTGCCGCGCTCCTCCCCGCCATCGGCATCGCCGGGATGGACCGGCTCTTCCAGAAGAACGTGATCGCCCTGTCGGGGCGGGCCATCGAGGCGGCCGGCGACGTGAACGTACTGCTCCTTGACAAGACCGGCACCATTACCCTGGGGAACCGTGAAGCGGTGGAGTTCGCCCCGGTGGGAGGACATACCGAACAGGAGCTGGCCGAAGCAGCCCTGATGGCATCGCTGACCGACGAAACCCCGGAAGGGCGGAGCATCGTGGTGCTGGCGAAGCAGAATTACGGCCTGAAGCTGGAGGCGCTCCCCGCCAACACCGAAACCATCGCCTTCAGCGCCGACACCCGCCTCTCCGGGGTAAATACCGGCGGCAGGCAGTATCGGAAAGGGGCCGCCGACTCGACAATCGCCTTCGTCAAGAGCCTTGGAGCACAGACCATCCCGAGCAACCTGGAGGACGTGGTCGACAGGATCGCCCGGGGCGGGGCAACGCCTTTGGTGGTCAGTTGCGACGCCGACATCCTCGGGGTCATTAACCTGAAGGACATAGTCAAAGGGGGGATCCAGGAGCGCTTCCAGCAACTGCGCAGCATGGGGATCAAGACGATTATGATTACCGGCGACAATCCGCTGACCGCCGCCGCCATCGCCGCCGAGGCCCAGGTGGACGACTTCCTTGCCCAGGCCAAGCCGGAGGAGAAACTGCGGCTGATCCGCGAGTACCAGGAGCAGGGCTTCATGGTGGCAATGACCGGCGACGGCACCAACGACGCTCCGGCCCTTGCCCAGGCCGATGTGGCAGTGGCGATGAACACCGGCACCCAGCCGGCCCGCGAGGCTGCCAACATCATCGATCTCGACAGCAACCCGACCAAGCTTCTCGACATCGTCGAGATCGGCAAGCAGATCCTGATGACACGGGGCAATCTGACCACCTTCAGCATCTCCAACGACGTGGCCAAGTATTTCGCCATCATCCCGGCGATGATGCTCTCCATCTATCCCCAGTTGGGGGTGCTGAACGTCATGCACCTGGCGACCCCCTTAAGCGCTATCCTGTCCGCGGTTATCTTCAACGCCGTCATCATCCCGATGCTGGTGCCGCTCGCGCTCAAGGGAACGAAGTTTCGCCCCATGCCGGCCGAGAAGCTGCTGATCCATAATCTCCTCCTCTACGGAGTCGGGGGGATCATCGCGCCGTTCGTCGGGATCAAGCTGATCGACCTGGCGGTAGGGATGTTTGTCTAACTAATACAAGCGGCTAGCTGCCAAGTGGAGATAAAAACATGAAAGAGTTAAAACCTGCAATTCTGATGTTCGTTGCATTCACCATCCTCTGCGGCGGAATCTACCCCGCTATCGTCACCGGCGTCGCCTATGCCATATTCCCGAAACAGGCAAAGGGGAGCTTCATTACGGACAAAGCCGGAAAGAGTGTCGGTTCCAGCCTGATTGGCCAGCCCTTCGCCGACCCCAAGTACTTCTGGCCGCGTCCTTCGGCTGCCACCGATTTCGGCTACAACCCGATGGGCTCCAGCGGCTCCAACCTCGGACCCACCAATCCTGATTACCTGAAGAGCGTGGGTGACCGGGTAAAGGCATTGCATGACTCGGGGATATCTGGTAACGTACCTGCCGACCTGGTCCAGGCTTCGGCCAGCGGACTTGATCCGGACATCTCTCCGGAAGCGGCGAAAGTTCAGATTCCACGGGTCGCCAAGGCGCGCGGAATGAGCGAGGAAGCCGTGCAAAAGCTCGTTTCAGCCCAAACGGAAGAGCGCCAGTTGGGCTTTCTGGGGGAGCCGCGGGTGAACGTGCTTCTGGTTAATCTGGCGCTGGATAAGGTTCACTGAGCCGGGATAGGGACATGGAGAGTAATGACCGATAATGACGAAAAACGTCCATCGCCGGAAGCGCTGCTGAAGCTGGCCCAGGCCGAAGAGGCGGATGCGGGTCGGGGCAAGCTGAAGATTTTCCTCGGCTACGCAGCAGGCGTCGGGAAGACCTTTGCCATGCTGGAGGCGGCATGGCAGCGGAAACTGGACGAAAAGGACGTGGTGGCGGCCTACGTGGAATCCCACGGCCGGTTCGAGACCGATTCGCTCCTGGCGGGGCTGGAGATTCTTCCCAAGGCCCGGATCGAATACCAGGGTGTCACGCTCCAGGAAATGGATATCGACGCGGTGCTGGCGCGCAGGCCCCAGATCGCCCTGGTGGACGAGCTGGCCCATACCAACGCCCCAGGGTCAAGACATGAGAAACGCTGGCAGGACGTGGAGGAACTCCTCGCAGCCGGGATCGACGTATACACCACGGTCAATGTGCAGCATTTCGAGAGCCTGAACGACATCGTCGCCCAGATAACCGGCGTCAAGGTACGGGAGACGGTTCCCGACAGCATCCTCGATCATGCGGTCGAGATCCGGCTTGTCGACATCCCCCCGGAAGAACTGCTCCAGCGCCTGCACGAGGGAAAGGTCTACATTCCCGAGAAGGCGGCACTGGCTACGGAGAAATTTTTCAAGCCGGGGAACCTGATGGCCCTGCGCGAACTTTCCATGCGCCGGGCAGCTTCACGGGTGGACGACCAGATGCGGGCCTACATGGAATCGCGTTCGATCGCCGGCCCATGGCCCACAGCTGAAAAGCTGCTGGTCTGCGTCAGCGGCAGCCCTTACAGTGAACGGCTGATCCGCACGACCCGCCGTCTGGCGGATGAAACGAAGGCCCCCTGGCACACGGTCTATATCGAGACTCCCGGCGGCGGCAGGCATCTCCGGGAAAACCGCGAGCGGGTCTGGCGCGACCTGCGGCTGGCCGAAAGCCTGGGATCAGAGGTGGCAACATTGACGGCGACGTCGGTGGCCCAAGCCCTTATCGACTATGCCGTCAAGAACAATGTCACAAGAATTATAGTCGGCAAGCCCACCAAGCCGCGCTGGCGGGAATTTCTCCAACCGCCCCTGGTTGACCAGATCATTCGCCTGAGCGGCACTATCGACGTATATGTCGTCAGCATTGCCGATGCGGTGAAGAAACCCGAAACGGGCGCCGCTCGACCGCGAAAGCCCGTTCCCTGGTCCGGTTACCTGAAAAGCCTGCTGCTGGTCATGGCTGCCTCGGCGGCATGCGAGATAGTCCACCCCTTCCTCGTTCCGACCAACCTGGTCATGATCTACCTTCTGGCGGTGGTCCTGACAGCCACCCGGCTGGGACTCAAACCCGCTATACTGACTGCGTTTCTGAGTGTGCTGGCCTTCGATTTCTTCTTCGTCCCCCCCCGCTTTACCTTTGCAGTTTCCGATACCCAATACCTCCTCACCTTTGCGGCGCTCTTTACCGTCGGCGTGGTCATCAGCACCCTCGTTTCCCAGGCCCGTGAACGCGCCGAGGCGATCCGGCAACGTGAAGCGCAGACATCCAGCCTTTATTATCTGAGTCGGGACCTTGCCGCCGCCGTCGGCATTCAGTCCATTCTGGATGCAATCATCAAAAACATCAGGGAAAGCCTCGAAGCAAGTGTGGCCATCCTCCTGGCAGAGGGTGATCGCCTGGAAGTGAAGGCTGCAAGCGAGCATTTAAGGCTTGATATGAAAGAGCTTGCGGTTGCGGACTGGGCATTCAGGAATCATCAGCCGGCCGGTCGCGGGACTGAAACCCTCGGTTCGGCCGGCCTTCTCTACCTGCCGTTACAGACCACCGCCGGCGTTCTCGGGGTTTTGGGGGTAAGACTCACTGACGAGGCCGGTTATGGATTCCCGGAGCAGCGCAGACTTCTCCAGGCTTTTGCCAGCCAGGCAACCCTGGCCATCGAACGGGTGCAGCTCGTAAAGCAGGCCGAACAGGCACAGATTCTCCAGGCCAGGGAGGGGCTGGAACGCGCCCTGCTTAATTCCATCTCCCATGATCTCCGCACTCCCCTGGTCTCCATCACCGGGGCCTTGGACACCCTGCGGGACAACGTGCATACGCTTGTTGACGAAGCCCGGACAGAGCTCCTCGATACAGCCTGGGAAGAGGCGGAGCGCCTGAACCGGTTCGTCGGCAATCTGCTCGACATGACCCGCCTGGAAGCTGGAGCGCTCAAGCTGAAGAAGGAGCAGTGCGACATCCAGGACCTGGTTGGTTGCGCCCTCGGTGCCCTAGATCGGCGCATCGGCACGCGCAATGTTGAAGTGCGGCTCCCTGCCGACCTCCCCCCGGTCAGAATGGATATGGCGTTGATGACTCAGGTTCTTGTAAACCTCCTGGATAATGCCTTGAAATATTCACCCCATGAAAGTAGTATCGAAATCGCTGCACGGATCGATGACGGCAAACTGACGATGGATGTTTCCGACCACGGTCCGGGGGTTCCCGAGTCAGACCTGAAGAGGATCTTCGACAAGTTTTACCGGGTTCCTGTGCCTGAGGGGGCCGGCGGGACAGGGCTCGGGCTTGCCATCTGCAAAGGGATAGTCGAGGCCCATGGAGGGCGTATCCATGCCGAGAACCGTGCCGGCGGCGGACTCAGTGTGATCATCACGCTACCGGTAAAGTAAATTTAATTACTCAGGAAAAAGCAGTTTCGCGCGAAGCTCGCCAAGCACGCAAAGAAAAGCCAAACCATTATCAGACTCTCGCCTCTCGACCTTATTGGCGGGTCTACATCTGGTTTTGGATTGAGTTTCAAGATACAAAGTCAGAAGTTATATCCTTGCGTCTTGAACCCAAAACATATTTAGAATTTCTTTGCGTCCTTTGCGTGCTTTGCGCGAGTAAATGATTTTTAGGGTTCAATAAGGGATAATTGTAATGCCGAGCGACAAAAGCAGTGCCAATCTCCCCCGCATCCTTGTGGTCGACGACGAGTTGCCTATCCAGCGCTTCTTAAAGACAGCCCTGGATACCGGGGAGTTTTCCCTGCACCAGGCGGAGGACGGTCACTCGGCCCTGGCTGCAGCCGTAGCGACCAGGCCCGATATCATACTCCTCGATCTGGGCCTGCCGGATATGGATGGGGTCGAGGTGATCAGGCGGATCCGCGAGTGGTCGCAGGTCCCGATCATTGTTCTGTCGGTGCGGGAAAGGGAGGATGACAAGGTGAAGGCGCTGGACGCAGGCGCGGACGACTATCTTACCAAGCCGTTCGGCGTGGGGGAACTGCTGGCCAGGATAAGGGCGGCCCTGCGGCGCTCCCTGCTGGAAGCCCCGGAGCCTCTCTACCGGAGAGAAGAGCTGGAGGTTGACCTGACGCGGCGGCGGGTGCAGGTAGCAGGTGAGGAAGTGCAACTCACCCCGACCGAATATGAACTGCTCCGTCTACTGGTGACCCATGCGGGAAAAGTATTGACCCACAGCCATATCCTCAGGCAGATATGGGGTGTCGCCTATATGGAGCAGCCCCATGTTTTACGGGTCAACATCAGCAACCTGCGGCGCAAGATCGAACGGGACCCTTCCCGACCCCGCCATATCCTGACCGAGCCGGGGGTGGGGTATCGCCTCCGGACGGAGTGATCACATCTCAACCCGCGTCACCACCCCCTGCAACTTGCTGGCAGGGAGCTTGTTGAACTGGACGAAGTTGGGGGACTGTTTCTTTATCACTGAGAATATCCGCCATACGGGATTACTGGTGGTGATGTCCTCGACCCCGTAGAATATGACCTTCTCATGGACTTCATGCTTTTTAAGGAGTTTCTCCACATCGACCACCTCCATGTAACCGGCATTTACCTCGAAGGCGTCGAGCCCCGGACCGATCCCTGTCTTCAAATGACTCTTCAGGCCGAACGGTTCGTCGCTCCTCAGGATGGAGATGAAGACGTTCCGTTCATAGATGATGTTGCTCCTGATGATACAGTGCACCACATAGGGGGGGACGATATTCCATTCCCGGGTGAAGAAGAGACCGGTGCCGGGGATGTTCTTCCCCTTGGCGTAGATCTGCTCGTAGGAAAGGAGAAAGGTCTCGATGTCGAGCGGTTTCAGGGCGCGGTAGAGGGCGCGCTGCCCTCTCGTCCAGATGATGATGGTGGTGAAGGGGATCGCGGCCAGGATGATCGACCAGTAGCCGCCGTGGGGGATCTTGTTCGTACAGGCCAGGAAGAAGACGATGTCGGCCAGGGTTACGATGATGGCAAACGGGACTTTCCATTTCATTTTTGTCCGGCTGTAGATCATCACCATCATGATGCCGGTCAGGGTCATGGTGCCGGTAACCGCCAGTCCGTAAGCCGCCGCCAGGTTTTCCGACTTGCGGAAGGTCAGCATGATGAAGATGACGAGGCACATCAGGAACCAGTTGACCGAGCCTATGTAGATCTGCGATTTCAGGTAGCTCGAGGTGTAATCCACCTTCATGAGCGGTATGATGCGGGTGGTGATACCCTGGTAGACGATGGAGAAAACCCCGCTGATCATGGCCTGGGAGGCAATGACCGTGGCCGCGATGGTAAGGATGAGGAAGGGGATGTAGAGGATGGGGGCCTCCCATTGCACCATGCCGAACAGGAGGTTCTTTCCCGTGCCGTGGCCGAGCACATACGCCCCCTGGCCGAGGTAGTTGATCACCAGGGCAAAGAAGACGAAGTACCAGGCGTGGATGATCGGCCGCCGTCCCAGGTGCCCCATATCGGCATAGAGCGCCTCGCCGCCGGTGGCGCAGAGGATCACCTCGGAGAGGACGAAAAACGCTGAAAATCCGTTGTCCCGGAAAAACCGGATGGCGTAATGGGGGCTCACCGCTTCGAAGATTGCCGGATAGCCGGCTATGGCGATGAGCCCTGACACCGTCAAAGCCAGAAACCAGAGCACCATCAGCGGTCCGAACGCCCTCGCCACCAGATCGGTCCCTTTATACTGAAAAATGAAGAGCACGACGGCAATCAGGGAGGCGATCAGGATCAGGGTCCCCTGGCTTATCGACTCCAGGCCGGGGATAAGCACCATCCCTTCCACTGCGGAGAGAATACTGATGGCGGGGGTAATCACACCGTCGCCAAGGAGGAGCGAAACACCGACAAAAGAGAGGAAACTGACGATGGCGATCTGCCGTCCCGGTTTCAGGAGGCGCACCAGGATCTCCCGGAGGACGATTGTCCCCCCTTCCCCCTTGCGACCGAGGCTCATGGCGAGCCAGGCATACTCCATTGAAACGAGGATGATCAGGGTCCAGACCACCAGGGAGAGGATGCCTAATACGTTGGCCTGGGTCGGTTTGGTAAGGGCGAAGATGACCGTCAGGGTATAAATGGGGCTCGTGCCGATATCGCCGAAGACGAGTCCCATGGACTTTACGATGCCGCCCCAGAATGTATCGGGCCCACTCGCTTTCATTTCATTAGTTCCCCTCCGGAAGATCAACCGGCCTCTTATAGCATTTCAACCGGGCAAATACAACAGAAATCCCCTGTTACATCCGAATCAATCACGAAGAAAGCCCGCTTTGGGCGGGCTTTTCGTGACTGCTCGGTTCTTTTTTTCCGTAACTTTTTCATCCAGCTCTTCTCTTTCCGAAATGGACCCCCCCGCTATTCCCTCTCAAGATCTTGCCGGTCCTCGATATTTCCCGAAGTGCACGGCATGCGGAACAAAATCCTTTAATTCCGTATACCCATTCGACAGCTTTACCAGCCTGCGGCACCGATAAGCGGTACAAACTGCACGGCCATGAGGTTTTCCTGTTTGTACTCGTCCGTCTTGACCCGGCGCACCCGGATGAGGGTCTGCACGAACTGGTTGAGGCCCACCGGGACGACGAGCCTCCCGCCGATGACCAGCTGCGACAGGAGCGGCTCCGGCACCCGGGGGGCGCCGGCAGTCACGACGATGGCATCATAGGGAGCCAGCTCCGGCCAGCCGAGGGTGCCGTCACCAACGAAGATCCGGATATTGTCAAACCCAAGCCTCTGCAGGCGCTCACCGGCGCTTTTGGCCAGGGTGGCAAAATGTTCGACCGTATAGACCTCGGCAACGAGCCTGCTCAGTACGGCCGCCGAATATCCGGAGCCGGTGCCGATCTCCAGGACCCGCTCGGTTGGCTCAAGCTCCAGAGACTCGGCCATGTAAGCCACCATGTAGGGCTGGGAAATGGTCTGCCCCTCGTCGATGGGGAGCGGATAATCCTCGTAGGCCTGTTCCGCCAGTTCCGCAGGCACGAACTCTTCCCGGGGGACTTCCCGCATCGCCACCAGGACCTCAGGATCGTAGATCCCCCGGCCTTTCAGGTCTCTCTCGATCATTATTTCGCGCCGCATGTCGAGGTCTCTCATCGGAATCTCCGTTCTCTTTCCAAAGTACTTTACAATCAAAACCTTTCTTTAACAACGAAGGTCACGAATAACACGAAGAAAAGCAAAAGAGTTGAAAAAGATTTTTACTTCGTGCCATTTGTGTGATTCGTTGTTAAATGGATTTTGGGTTGTTTTTTTCCTGATCACCCAAGAAACTCTTTATTTTCGATTGCCACAAAGCTGCCTCTTTTTATGCGAGCAGTCGCGGGAAACGCATAACGTCTTTGCGGTACAAAGGTTTAATAAATTTTACCCCTTTATCAACTTTTGTCCAGAACAGAGGAAGGTGACCCGTTAAGCCCCGCCAGCTGCAGGAAATTGCCGAGGAGCTGGCGGGAAACCTGCAGGTAGTCCTGTTCCGTGCGGGCGAAGTCGGCCAGATACTTCTCCGCGGCCGGCGCTGTTTCCTCTGTCCACCTTGCCCAGCAGTCTACGATGGGACGATCCACTTCCGGATGGAACTGTATTCCCCAGGCGCATGGACCGAAACGAAACGCCTGGCCGGGACAGGCTGCGGAAAAAGCAAGGTGGGTTCCATTCGCGGGGATTTCGAACGAATCGTTGTGCCACTGGAAAGAGATGAACTCGCGGGGAATGCCGGCGAAGAGAGGATCTTCCTCCCCCGCGGGGGTCAGGGTCACCGCCAGGGTTCCCTTCTCGGCATGGGGGGAATTGGTGATAACCCGTCCCCCGGTTTGTTCCGCGAGGAGCTGACCTCCGAGACAGACCCCCAGGAAGGGGGTTTCCGTGTAGATGCATTCCCTGATAAATGCCTTCACCCGAACGAGGAAAGGGTGTTTTCCCGTATCGTGCACCCCCATCGCCCCGCCGAGGACGATGGCGGCGGAAACCTCCCCAACCGGCGGGGTCGCCTCGCCGCTGTATGGATGAACGGTTAGGCAAGGGATCTTCAACTCAGTGATGACTGCTGCGAAGTTGCCCGGGGGAACTTCCTGGTCGTTCTGAATAATGAGCAGCATGGGCTTACCCCGGTGGATAAACAGGCTCAGGTTCAGGCTTAGGTTCAGGCTATCTGAATCTTTACCTCAACCTTAACCTGTTTTTGAGTATACCACAATCGCCATTATTTTGTAATCCGGCCCATCACCCCATGCTCCCCATACTGGCCAGGGCGTAGATGCGGGTCGGGTCATAGGCGGGTTTCTCCCCCAGATACATGAGAAGGGCGCTTCCCCCCAAGGTGAATCCCCGACTGTGCAGGAGCACCGCCGCATCAACATTCCGCACCGGCGCATCGAGGAAAATTCTTGTTCCATCTCCCGCGCTGATTCGCGCACCATCGAGAAGCTGTTTTGCCGTATTCCGCCCCTCGCTCCCCCATGGCCCCAGTTGCATGCAGCCGTCGGCCGGCTGGCAGATCAGGAAACCTCCGTTACGGACCATCACCGTCCCCAGTTCCAGGAGCTCAATGAGGATGCTCTCTCTCCTGTCGCCCCAGCCGGCGTGATCCATTGCCAGTATATCGGCCGTGCAGACGTCGCCAGGTTCAACATCCAGTCCGCCCGTGCCCATTCCGAACCAGCGTTTGAGCATGTCTATAACTGCAAAACCGGACCGTTCGTAGATCTTTTTGCCTGTTTCGGACGCGGTCAGCCAGACGGTTCGGGCCCCGGCATCGACAAGATCCGCCAGGGCTCTCTTCATGAGGGTGCTGCCGATTCCTTTTCCCCGCATTTTTTTCCGGACAACGAGATTGCCGATCCAGGCGCTCTTTCCGTATTTTATCGAGGTTATAAAGGCAACCGGCGCATTGTCCATCCGCACGGCCAGACACCCC
>JBGPID010000054.1:0-12134 GCA_041484725.1 Geobacteraceae bacterium
ACTCCACGACCTTCTTGTTGAGGACCGGGAGCGCCCCGGGGAAGCCGAGGCAGACCGGGCAGGTCTGGGAGTTGGGCTCTGAGCCGAAGCGCGTGGAACAGCCGCAGAAGATTTTCGAATTGGTCAGGAGCTGGGCGTGGACTTCGAGTCCGATGACGGCCTGGTATTTCATATATCTGCCTTTCTCTTATGCCAATCCGTCGCCTGTTCGAACGTATAGCCTGCGCGGATGATGGTCTCTTCGCCGAACGGCCTGCCGATCAGTTGCAGGCCGATGGGGAGCCCATCGCTGCTGAAACCGGCCGGCACGGACATGCCGCAGGTCCCCGCCAGGTTGACCGGGATGGTGAAGATGTCGGAAAGGTACATCTGCAGCGGGTCGTTGACCTTTTCGCCGATCTTGAAGGCCGGGGTCGGCGCTACCGGGGTGAGGATGACGTCCACATATTCAAGCGCCTTGATGAAATCATGCATGATCAGGGAGCGGACCTTCTGCGCCTTCAGGTAATAAGCATCGTAGTAACCGGACGAAAGGGCATAGGTACCGAGCATGATGCGCCGCTTCACCTCCAGGCCGAACCCCTCGTCGCGAGACTTGGCGAACATGTCGATGAGACTCTGCGCTTTTTCGCTCCGGTGGCCAAAACGGACCCCGTCATAGCGGGCAAGGTTCGAGCTCGCTTCGGCGGTGGCGATCAGGTAGTAGGCAGCAACCGCATAATCGAGGGTCGGCAGCGATATCTCCACGAACTGTGCACC
Source organism: Geobacteraceae bacterium (assembly GCA_041484725.1). Lineage (GTDB taxonomy): Bacteria > Desulfobacterota > Desulfuromonadia > Geobacterales > Geobacteraceae > JBGQDJ01. The sequence goes on from JBGPID010000054.1 coordinate 760, forward strand.
GAGTCCCTTATATGTCGCAATTGCCTCTTCCATGGCCTTCTGCACGTCCGGATCGAGCCCGGCGATGAAGCACTCTTTCGGAAGCCCTATTTTCATCCCTTTGACATCGTTCACCAGGGCCTTTGTATAATCCGGAACAGGCAGATTGACGCTCGTGGAATCGGCCGGATCATAGCCTGCCACGGCCCCCAGCATGATGGCGCAGTCGGTCACGTCGCGGGTAACCGGCCCCACCTGGTCCAGCGAAGAGGCGTAGGCGATCACCCCGTACCGGGAAACCCGGCCGTAAGTCGGCTTGAGCCCCACGCAGCCGCAGTGGGAGGCGGGCTGGCGGATGGAGCCGCCGGTGTCGGTGCCGAGTGTGGCAATCGCCTGCCGGGCGGCGATTGCCGCGGCCGAGCCGCCGGAAGAACCCCCGGGGATCCGTTCCAGGTCCCAGGGGTTGCGGGTCGGGCCGAAATGGCTGCTTTCCGTTGAAGAGCCCATGGCGAATTCGTCCTGGTTAAGCTTCCCCAGAAGCACCGCGCCCCGCTCCTTCAGCTTCAGCCAGCTGGTGGCATCGTAAGGAGGGATGAAGTTTGCCAGGATTCGCGAGCCGCAGGTGGTCAGTATCCCTTTCGTCAGGTAGATGTCCTTGAGGGCGATGGGGATCCCGGTGAGGATATCCGTCTCACCTGAGGCAATCCGTTGGTCCGCCTCCGCAGCCCCCTTCAGCGCCTCCTCGGGTGTGACGGTGATGAAGGAATGAACTTTACCCTCCACCGCCTCGATCCGGTCGAGACAGGCCTGCGTCGCCTCGACGGAAGAGACTTCCCTTTTCTTCAGCTTTTCGTGCAGCTCGTGTATGGTCAGTTCGTATAGTTCCATGCAATGAATCTCCGATTCAGGTAAAGGTTCAGGTAAAGGTAAAGATTTTTTCTCTGCCTCTACCTTTACCTCTACCTGCCTTATTCAATAACCTTCGGCACCCGGAAAAACCCCTCGGCCTGCTCCGGCGCATTGGCCAGGGCATTGTCGATGCCGATGGAGGGGCGCTCTTCGTCATCGCGGAAGGCGTTTTCCATGGGGACCGCATGGGCGGTCGGAATGATGCCGGAGGTTTCGAGCTCGTTCAGTTTGTCCACATAGGCAAGGATGGCGTCCATCTGCCCGGTGAAGAGATCCTTCTCCTCTTCGGAGAGCTCCAGGCGGGCCAGCCCGGCCACATGTTCTATTTCTGTTCTGGTTATCTTCATTTACGACTCCGTTATCTATGGGAACGTTTTGCGGTAAGAGATTTTTTTAGCATGAATGGGGGTAAAAGGCAAGCCAGCGGCTAGCCGCTAGCTGCTTGCCGCTGGCTTCACACCCTTTCCAGCCCCGCAAACCTTACCAGAAGCTTCTTCGGCCCGACCGTATTGAACCAGACGATCACCTTCTGTGCGTCGCCATTCCCCTCGATCTTGCGGATTGTGCCGACCCCGAACTTAGCGTGACGCACCCGCATGCCGATGGCAACTCCTTCATCCTCATCCGGCACAACTCGCACCTCGTTGCCGAGTTCCTGCTCCTGCTCCATTTCGAAGACCGCTGCCAGGTTGTGCCTTGCGGGCTTTTCCCCGCTCACGCTGTCAGGAGTCAGTCTTTCTTCTGACTTCTGACTTCTGACTTCTGACTTCTGTCTTCTGACTCCTGAGTACTGCCTTTCCTGCTCCCGGCTCCTTTCCCGTTGACCAAACCCGAGTGCCGGCTGGAATTCCTCTTCCAAGTCGAGAAAGTCACGCGGAACGTCGGCGATGAATCGTGACGGCTGGTTGTACTGATCCTGTCCGAAGATCCGGCGACGCCGGGCGTTGGTGAGAAAAAGCCGTTCCCTGGCGCGGGTCATTCCCACATAGCAGAGACGGCGCTCTTCCTCCATTTGATCGCGGTCTTCCAGCGCCCGGACATGGGGAAAGAGCCGCTCCTCCATACCGGTCATGAATACGAGCGGGAATTCCAGCCCTTTGGCGGAATGGAGAGTCATCAGGGTCGTAGCCTCACGCCCGCTCTCCCCTCGTTCCAGGTCGGAAACCAGCGCCACCTGCTCCAGGAAGGCCGACAGAGTATGTTCCTCACTGGTCCGTTCGAACTCTTCCAGTGCCGCCAGAAGCTCCTGGAGGTTTGCCAGTCGGTCATCTGCCTCGTCGCTTCTCTCTCCCTTGAGCCTGTCCGCATAACCGGTTTCCTGGATAATAGCCGAGGCTAGATCAGTAAGTGGCGTCGTCTCCGCCATTACCTTGAACCGCCCCAGCATCGCCACGAAAGCAGCGATCTTCCCCCGCGGCCCCGCGGCCAGAAGGCCGCTTTCCGCCGACTCGGCCAAAGCGTCATAAAAGAGGATTCCTTTTTGCCCGGCAAGCTCCGCGATCTTGTCCACCGTGGACAGGCCGATGCCGCGGGGCGGGGTGTTGATGATCCGCTTCAGGGCGATTTCGTCCGCCGGGTTGTCCAGCGCCTTCAGGTAAGCAAGGATGTCCTTGATCTCCATCCGCTCATAAAAACGCATCCCTCCCACCATCCGGTAGGGAATCCCTTCGGCCACCAGGGCGTCTTCCACAACACGGGACTGGGCGTTGGTCCGGTAGAAGACCGCCGTGTCACGCACATCCCCTCCCTGCCGGACAAAGCGCTCTATCTCCCGGCATATGAAGCGGGCCTCCTCCCGTTCATCTTCCAGCCGCCGGTAGACGATCCGCTCCCCTCCGGGGTTCTCGGTCCAGAGGGTCTTCTGCTTCCTGCCGCGGTTCTTCTCCACCACCTTGCCGGCGGCGGAAAGGATTGTCCGGGTGGAGCGGTAGTTCTGCTCCAGTTTCACCACCTTAACCCCCGAAAACTCCTTTTCGAAGTCGAGGATATTCCGGATACTGGCGCCGCGCCACCGGTAAATCGACTGGTCGTCGTCACCCACCACGCAGAGGTTTTTCCGCGTCCCGGCAAGAAGCCTGACAAGACGGTACTGGATCGGATTGGTGTCCTGGTACTCGTCCACGAGAAGCCACCGGTATCGCTCCCGGTAGCGCTCCAGAACCTCCGGAACGGTCTCGAAAAGCCGGACGGTGAGCAGCACCAGGTCGCCGAAATCAAGGGCGTTGCACTTCTTCAGCCGCTCCTGGTAGGTCGCATAGACACTGGCGACTTTTTCCGTGAAATAGTCGCTGGTCGAAACATCCGCCGGCATTTGGCCGGCGTTCTTGGCGTCATCTATGGCCGCGGCGAACATCTTTGCCGGAAAGCGCTTCTCGTCCAGATTCAGTTCCGCGACGATCGCCTTGAGAAGTTTTTCCGAATCCCGGTCGTCATAGATGGCAAAGTTCCCTTCATACCCCAGGTGGTGGATCTCCCGCCTCAGGATGCGGGCGCAGGCCGAGTGAAAGGTGGCAATCAGCGGGACTTCGCCGCCGCCGAGCAGTTTCTCCACCCGCTCACGCATCTCCCCGGCAGCCTTGTTGGTAAAGGTGACCGCCATGATCTGCCACGGTGGGACAGCTTTTTCCCTGATCAGCCAGGCAATACGGTGGACGATCACCCTGGTCTTGCCGGAGCCGGCCCCGGCCAGAATCAGGAGCGGCCCCTCGCCATGAAGGACGGCTTCACGCTGGGGAGGGTTTAGGTTGTGGAGGAGGTTCATGGAGCTAATGTAAGATTTTTGGGGGGTAATGGCAAGCTGAAATTCCGTATTATCCTAAAGCGGCAATACAGGAACCCAAAAAAGCAAACCTTTTTGGAACGCACAAAAGGCCGAAAAAACCGATAAATGCGGATCAACCTAAAAAACGTCTTTTTTGATCCGTTTTTATCCGCCTTTTCCGCTTTTTCCGCGTTCCATTTGGTTTAGTTTTGTCTAAAATAGGGGTACTCATCAGCAGATCCTCGGCAACTGTTCTCCTGCCAGCATTTCCACCGCCCTCGTGCCACCGACGACCGTCTCCATCTGCACCCGGCCAGCCGTTTCGGCGGTCACCACGCCAATGATGGCTGCCTCGCGCCCGAACTGGTGCGCACGCATCCGCTCCAGCACGGCTTCCGCTTTCTGCGGCGCGACTATTGCGAGAAGTTTCCCCTCGTTGGCCACATAGAGTGGATCGAGGCCGAGTATGGCACAGACCCCCTTGACTGCTCCATTAAGCGGCAGGGACTCCTCCCGCAGCGTAATGCCGACCTGCGACTGGATGGCGATCTCCTTGATGGTGGTGGCCACTCCGCCGCGGGTCGGATCGCGCAGCACATGCACCGCCTCTCCCTCCTTGAGGATTTCCGCCACCAGACCGTTAAGCGCCGCACAGTCGCTACGGATGTCGCTTTCCAGGTCAAGCCCCTCCCGCTGGGCCATCACCGCGATGCCGTGGTCGCCTATGGTGCCGTTGATGATGACCGCATCCCCAGGCCGGGCGCAGTTGCCGGCGATGACCAGGCCATGATCGATGATGCCGACCCCCGAGGTGTTGATAAAGATCCGGTCGGCCTTCCCCTTTGGCACCACCTTGGTATCCCCGGTGACGATGGCGATCCCCGCGGTGTCGGCCTCCCTGCGCATGGTGGCAAGGATCTCCGCCAGTTCATGCCTGGAGAACCCCTCTTCGAGTATCAGGCCGACACTCATGTAAAGGGGCCGCGCCCCCATCATGGCAAGATCGTTGACCGTGCCGTTCACCGCAAGGCTGCCGATGTTTCCGCCCGGGAAGAAGATCGGATCGACCACGTAGGAATCGGTGGTAAATGCAAACCGCTGGCCGTTGTGCGTAACTATCGCCGCATCGTTCTGCCCCTCGCTAGGAATGCCGGAGAGGGTCGGGATTATGAGGTCGGAGAGGAGCTGATGAGAAAGCCTGCCGCCGCTGCCATGGCCCAACAGGATGAGATCTTTATCCAATGTGATTCTCCTTGATGATTTTGCCAGAGGGATAGGCGTTTAGCGCAAAACTCATGACATCATGTTGTCAGAAAATGTAATAAAACACCGAAAACCAATGGGACGCAGAAAAAGCGGAAAAGGCGGATAAAATCGGTTTTAAAATCTCTGTTGTTTTGATTGAAGGTTTATCCGCCTTTATCGGTTTTTTCCGCATTTTCTGCGTCCGAAATAAGGTTTCTGCTTTTCGTGTTTGGTTCCGGCTTAGCCGGTTTAGGATTTCGTATTTCGATATTCGTGCTTGTTATCTTCCATATTTGTATGCCGCGGCGCATGTCCCTTCCGACGACACCATACACGCCCCCACCGGCGATTCCGGCATGCATACGGTGGCAAAGAGGGGACAATCGAAAGGAGATGTCTTCCCTTTCAGAACTTCGCCGCAAAGACACCCCTTATGCTCCCGCGGCTCCTCCACGGCTACTTCCACATTCTTCTCCGCGTTAAACGCCGCGTATTTGTCGTTGATCTCCAGGCCGCTGCCGGGAATGACGCCGATACCGCGCCATTCGGAGTCACAGACGCTGAAAACTTCGGCGAGCACCTCCTGCGCCTTCCTGTTCCCCTCCCACTTCACTACCCGGCCATACTGGATCTCCACCGAGCTTCGGCCCTCCACTACCTGGCGGACCAGCATCTCCACCCCCTGCATGACATCGACCGGCTCGAAGCCGGTCACCACGCAGGGGACGCCGCGCTTTTCAGCCAGGGTGCGATAGGCCTCGGCGCCGATTATGGCACTGACATGGGCCGGGCAGATGTAGCCGTCGATGGAAAGTTCCGGGTCGCTGGAGAGTATCTCCATCGGTATCGGGATGGTCTTGTGCGACGCCAGTACGAGGTAGTTGGCGAGCCCCTTGGCGGCAGCGGTGAGGATGCTCCCGGCAATGGCGGGCGCGGTGGTCTCGAAGCCGACGCCGAGAAAGATCACCCTCTTGTCAGGGATTCTTTCCGCAAGGGCCACGGCGTCAAGAGGCGAATAAACGATCCGGATGTCCGCGCCGCGGGCGCGTTCCTCCATGAGGGAAGAGCTGGAACCCGGCACCCGCACCATGTCCCCGAAAGTGGCAATGATCGTGCCGGGGAGCCGGCTGTAGGCGATGGCCCTGTCGATGTAACCGTTCGGGGTGACGCAGACCGGACAGCCGGGACCGGAGATGAGCCGCACCCCGGACGGGAGAAGGCTCCTCAAGCCGTACTGGTAGATGGCCATGGTGTGCGTGCCGCAGACCTCCATGAAGGTCATGGGAGTTTTCCGCCCCGCGGCCAGTTCTTTTATCCGCTCCGCAAGACCGAGCACCACCCGGCGGTCGCGGAATTCGTTCATGTAATTCAAAATAACCTCTCCAAAAGCCCCCTCCCCTTCAAGGGGAGGGTTAGGGTGGGGATGGGTTTTCCAACGCCTAAATAACCCCATCCCCCTCCTGACCTCCCCCTTGAAGGGGGAGGAACAGGAAAAGCTGAAGATTATCGATAATCACGAAATTTTTTGATTTAACGTCGCACGTCGCACGAGTTAATGAATATCTTCAATCGGAAACGCCTGCCGCATCAGATCCAGGGTCTCCAGCGCATCTTCCTCATCGAGCTTCGAAATGGCAAAGCCGGCATGGACGATGACATAGTCCCCCACCTGGACTTGCGCATCGAGTATCATGAGACTCGCTTCGCGCCTTACCCCGTCCGTCTCCGCCACGATGTCCATACCGTTAATACTTTTTACCTGCATCGGGATTCCCAGACACATACACTCTCCTTTTTTTATCAGTGTACAGCGTATAGTAAGACAGTTGAACAGTGAAACAGTTGAACAGTTGAACAGTTGAACAGTAAAACCGTGAAATCCACTGTACGCTGTTCAACTGTCCACTGTCCACTGCCTTTTAGAACTTTATGCTAGCCGCCACTACCGCCTGTCCCAGGGCCAGGCCACCATCATTGGGGGGAACCAGGCGATGGGTGAAAACTTCGAACCCCTTATCGACAAGACCGCTGAAAATTCCTTCGGTCAGGAGTTTGTTCTGGAACGAGCCGCCCGACAGCACTACCCGGTTGTTGCCGCTTGCGGCGCGGATTTTCTCACAGAGATCCGTCGTTGCCCGGGCAATTGTGTTATGGAAGCGCCTGGCGATCAAGGATCGCGGCTCCGCTCCCTCAAGATCGACAATCACCCCCTGCAGCATGAGACGCATGTCAAGGACCAGTCCGTCCGCTGTAGAGGCAATAGCGAAGGGATAGACCGTGTCCGTATCGGCCTCTTCAGCCAGGGCCTCCAGTTCGATGGCCGCCTGCCCCTCGTAGGAAACCCTGCTCCTGACACCGACCATTGCCGCCACGGCATCGAACAGCCGGCCGCAGCTCGATGTGAGGGGGGAGTTGATCCCACGCTCCAGCATCTTCAGAAAAAGTTGTCGGTCCCGATCGCCTATTTCCGCCAGACAGGGAAGCGGCGCGTCATAGAGGGCGTTCCCGTAAATATCATGGAGGTATGAGATTACCATGCGGAGCGGCTCTCTTATCGCCGCGTCCCCGCCCGGCATCGGCACGGCGCGGAAATGGCCGCAGCGGCGAAATGCCCGGTAATCGCCGAGAAGGAATTCCCCTCCCCAGATGGTGCCGTCCAAGCCGTAACCGGTGCCGTCGAAGACCACGCCGATAGTTTCCCCCTCCAGGCCGTTTTCCGCCATGCAGGCGGCCATGTGGGCGTGATGGTGCTGCACGGGGACCTGCGGCACCTCTTTCAGACCGGCGGCATAAACGGAGGAGAGATAATCGGGATGGAGATCGTGCGCCACTACTTCCGGCCTGATCTCCAGTATCCGCTCCAGGTGCGCCACGGTTTCCTCAAGGGAGCGGAGAGTGGCGGCATTTTTCAGATCGCCGATATGCTGGCTCATGAAGGCCCGGTCGTCCCGGGTGAGGCAGACGACCGCCTTGAGTTCCCCGCCGACAGCCAGTACGCTCCGCTGTGCTGCCGGCAGCTTGACCGATCGCGGCACGTATCCCCGGGAGCGGCGCAGGAAGAGCGGATTACCCTGGAATACCCTGATCACCGAATCGTCGGAACGGGTGTGGATATCCCGGTCATGGACCAGGAACAGGTCGGCAATGTCCTTGAGTCTTTCCCGCGCCTCATCATCCAGGTAGGCAATCGGCTCGTCGGAGATGTTGCCGCTGGTCATGATAAGGGCGGTGAAATTGTCCCGCAGAAGAAGGTGGTGAATAGGGGCGCCGGGGAGCATCACCCCGAAATAGCCGTTGGCCGGGGCGACCAGCGGGGCGATGGGATTGCCGTTGCGTTTCGGCAGCAGCACGATGGGGCGCTCCGGACCGGACAGAATACGTTTTTCGGTTTCGTCAAAGCGGGCAAACCTGGCAATTGTCTGCGGGTCGGGAGCCATCAGGGCAAAGGGCTTCTCGTCCCGCTGCTTGCGCCGCCTGAGTTCTTTCACCGCAGTTTCGTTGCAGGCGTCGACCGCCAGGTGGTAGCCGCCGATCCCCTTTACCGCCAAGATGCCCCCCCCGAGCAGAAGACGCAGCGCCTCCGGCAACGGTTCGCCGCTGACGGTCTCTCCCTCCGCGTTGACCAGCCCGAGCCGGGGTCCGCAGACCGGACAGGCGACAGGTTGTGCATGGAAGCGGCGGTCCGCGGGATTTTCGTATTCGGCGCGGCAGGTGTCACACATGGGGAATGAAGCCATAGTGGTAAACGGCCGGTCATAGGGGATGCCGGTGATAATGGAATATCTGGGTCCGCAGTTGGTGCAGTTGATGAAGGGATAGAGATAGCGCCGGTCATTCGGGTCAAATAGTTCCCGCAGACAATCCGCACAGACATCGCAGTCCGGGGATATCTGGGCCTTGTTCGTCCCTCCGGCGCTCGGCCTGATTACAAAACCCTTGTCTCCCTGAAAAGCGATTTTCTCACTCCTGACCGAGGTTATGGCGGCCAGGGGCGGTGCTTCCGCAGTGATATCCCGCAGAAATGCGGAGACATTCGCCTGCCTCCCTTCTGCCTCGATAATAACTCCGCCGGAATTGTTCAGCACCCAGCCGTTGATAGCATGCGTCCCGGCCAGCCTGAATATAAAGGGGCGAAAGCCGACCCCCTGGACAATCCCTTCGATTTCGATGCGTATTCTATCGATAGCCATATTTATCTTATGGAGATGCTGCTGATCGCTAGTTGCTGGTAGCTGGTCACTGGTCTCTGGTCGCTGGTCGCTGGCCCCTGATTCTTTCCCCCAGCCAGCCGTACCAGTCGTCCATCCCGGCGCCGGTCTTGGCGGAAACCTCGAAAATGGTAATGCCCGGGTTGACTCTCTTGGCCATTTCCCGGCATTTCGCCACATCGAAATCGAGGTGGGGAAGGAGGTCGGTCTTGTTGAGGAGCATTACATCCGCAGCATGAAACATCTGCGGATATTTGAGCGGCTTGTCCTCCCCTTCGGTCACCGAGAGCACCACCACCTTGTGGTTCTCACCCAGGTCGAAGGAAGCGGGACAGACCAGGTTGCCGACGTTCTCGATAAGGAGGAGGTCGAGGTTGTCCAGGTCGAACTCCAGAGCGGCGTGGCCCACCATGTGGGCGTCCAGATGGCAGCCCGCGCCCGTGTTGATCTGTTTTACCGGCACACCGGTCGCCGCGATCCGCACGGCATCGTTGTCGGTCTGCTGGTCCCCCTCGATAACCGCCGAGCGTGTCGTACCCGAGAGGTCCCGAAGGGTCTTTTCCAGTAGAGTGGTCTTGCCGGAACCTGGGGAACTGACCAGATTCAGTACGAACAGATTCCGGGCGGCGAACAAAGCCCGATTACCGGCCGCCAGCCGATTGTTCCGGGCAAGGATATCGGTCTCAATGCTGATTTTCTTCCCTCCGGGCGCCCCCCCCACCCCAGGGTCATGGCCATGGTCATGGTGATGATGGTCATCACCGTGGTCATGATGATGTTCTTCGGGGCCGCATCCGCATGTGGTGCACATAACTATTCTACCTCCAGTTCTTTTACCCTCATCTCTTCACCGCGCATCAGTTCTACCGTGAAACCGCCGCAAGAAGGACATGAGTCGTAATAGGCACTCACCGGGAATTCCGCCTTGCAATCACGACAAATCCCTTTTGGCGCGACACGGTCGATGATCAGCCGTGCCCCTTCGAGCAGCGTCCCCCTGGTGCATGCTTCAAAGCAGAACTCCACCGAATCCGGCACGATTCCCGAGAGTTCTCCCAACTCCAGGGTAACGGAGAGCACCCGGCGCCCCCCTGCATTCTGCTCACATATCTCTACCACACTCTGGGTTAACGACAGCTCATGCATAGCAAACCAGTCCGGATCGACATAACGTCAACCTCTGTTATTATATTGTTACTATAACCTGTTTTCATGAATAATTGAAACTCGGTAATTGACTGTCGCCGACACGAAAACTGCGCAAATGGCGCCGGCGGTCACAATGACGGGGCAGGTATTGGTTTGGGATAATCGACGAATGTCAAAGGTTATCGCGAAAACTCACTCCCGTTCTTCCAACTTTTAAGTAAGCCATAAAGTGACCACTTAAGTCAATTAATTTCCATATGCCGGCCCTAATTTACTTGCCGATGAAATCGATGCGATCAGCAGGTTAGCAGTTCCTGAAAGACCCTGCTCATATCTTGCAGCAGATAAGGTTTGGTCAGCACCGCGGAGAAACCGTACTCCAGGTAATTTGCCATCACCGGGTCGGTGGAATAACCGCTGGAAACGACAGCTTTAACGTCGGGATCAATTTTAAGGAGCGAGATGATAGCCTCCTTGCCGCCGACTCCGCCGGGGATTGTCAGGTCCAGGATGACTGCGGCAAAAGGTTTCCCCTCTTCCTTCCTTTTCCGGTAGAGATCAACTGCCTCGGCGCCGTTTTCCGCACACTCGGCCGTATAGCCCAGCTCATCCAGCATGGCCTGCAGGGCCTCCCTTACCGGTTCCTCATCATCCATCACCAGCACTCGTCCAATGCCGTAGGCCACATCCGTTTGGAACTCCGGTTGTGCTTCCCTGCCAAGTTTCGAAGCGGGAAGAGTCAGATTAAATGTGCTGCCTTTTCCCAGTGTTGACTCCACCGTAATTATTCCGCCATGTTTCTTGATTATCGAGTAGCAGGTGGCCAGGCCCAGGCCGCTCCCCTGCTGCTTGGTGGTAAAGTAGGGATCGAATATCCTCTGCAGGTGCTGCTCCGTTATCCCGGTTCCGTTATCGGCAACGAAAATCCGCACGCATCTTTGACCTTCCGGGACGGAGCTCAAATTTTCCGCTCCTATTGTTATCGTCCCGCCGTCCGGCATCGCCTGCACCGCATTGATCACGAGGTTGTGAATCACCTGGGAGAGCTGCCCCTCATCCACCTCCACCGGCCAGAGGCCATCCGCCAGAGCAAACTCGCACCTGACGGTGGAACCGTGGATGGC
>JBGPID010000055.1:0-12036 GCA_041484725.1 Geobacteraceae bacterium
CCCCCTAAGGCATCGGCCAGTTCAAAGACGGTGTCCACCTTTGTGTCGGAAACGATCTCCCTGATATCGGTAACCTTGATGGTGTCACGACCGCCGATGTAGGTGGCGACCTTTTCCACCTCTGCCGCTATCTCCTGCAGGTTGTTCCCTGCCAGGTAGACCAGCATTTCCGCTGCGGCGGCCTCCATCTTTTTCCCGCAGGCAGCGGCTTCTTCCCTGATGAAAGGCCCCAACTGGTTCTCATAGAGCCGCTTGAACTCCACCAGGTTCCCATGCTTCTTGAATTCCAGGGGAAATTTTTTGCGCTGGTCGATCTTTTCCCCTTCAAAGATCAGGCAGGTCGAAGGGGAAGGGTCCGTTATGTATTCCGTCAATATCTCCAGGGCGGCAGGGGAGAGCTCACCGCTCCTTTTCACCAGGACGACCCGACGGTTAGCGAACATGGGCAAGGTCTGGCTGGCAGCCGCAATCTCAGCGCCCTTGCACTCCTTTCCGTAAAAGATGTCCAGGTTGAAATCGCGCGCATCGGGCGATACAGCCAGCTCCATCAGGCGTTTGACGGCCCTCTCGATAAGATACGGCTCATCGCCATGGAAATAATAAAGGGGACCGATATCCCCTTTTTGCAGCGATTTTGCATATTCATCCGGTTTCATAACAACCTCAGCGTACAGCGTACAGTTGACAGCGTACAGTAGTAAAATCCTTAACCCTGTACGCTGCCCCCTGATCCCTGTGCTCTGTCCCCTGCCTTAGAAATTTTCCGACATGTTTTGAAACAGCTGCCGGGCAATCTTGCGGCTTATTTCTCGGAGCGCCGCCTCGTCACTGTTCTGCTGCTTGGAAATGCTGTTCGGGTCCTCGGGATCGAGATAGGCCGGATAGTCCTGGAATTCGGAAAGTGTCCCCTTCCAGAGCACCTTTTCGCTTCGCTTTTCGGTGAGGGTCGCCTCAACCTTCATGGTTTTCCGGTACTCCCGTACCTTGTCTTTAGCCGTGTATGAAACCGCACCCGTCGTGTAGGAAACGATCGTACCGGCCAGCACAAGTTCGGCGGCATCCTCCGCCACTACCATCCCCCCGCTGCGTAATGCAAACTCGTCAACCAGGCTCCCGGTCAGTACGGCCTCAAGATTCGGCCGGTAGCTCTTGCTGCGGCACATGGGAATGGCAATGGTTTTTCCGGCTATAAGTGATGAAGTATGCGTCCCGCCGGTCAGATAGTAACCGCAGCCGCTCAGTAAGCAAGATATGGCTAGCGCCAAGCAGTAAATGATCCTGAACAAACCGTTCCCCTTTAATTCACGACAATATTGATCAACTTGCCGGGAATGTAGATGACTTTCCTGACCTTCTTTCCCTCCAGGAAAGGTAGTACCTTTGCATCGGCCAGGGCCTTCTCCTTAACCGTCCCTTCGTCTGCGCATGCAGGGACCGTAACCTTCCCCCGCAGCTTACCATTCACCTGAACGACGATCAAAAGCTCTTCATCCATAGTAGCCGCGGCATCACAGGCCGGCCATCCGGCTTTGTCGATCCCCCCCGTATTCCCCAGCCCCGCCCATACTTCTTCGGCAAAATGGGGGACGAAAGGGGCGAGCATGCGGATTATGCCTTCTATGGCTTCCTTAAGGACCGGAGCACTCTGCGGATCGTTTTTCGGCTCAAATGCCTGAATAGTGTTCACCAGCTCCATAATCGCGGCAATCGCGGTATTGAAGTGGAACCGCTCTTCAATGTCCTCGGTCACTTTCCGGATGGTTTTATGTACGTTGCGGCGCAGTGCCTTCCCCTCATCGTTCAGGTTTTCCGGATCAAGGGTCGCAGCGCGATGCAGAAGGGGAAGGGTATCGAACACGAGCCTCCAGACCCGGTTGAGGAAGCGAAAACTCCCGTCAACCCCCTGGTCGCTCCACTCCAGGTCCTTTTCCGGTGGGGCGGCAAAGAGGGAAAAAAGGCGGGCGGTATCCGCCCCGTATCTTTTTATGAGCGCGTCGGGATCGACCACGTTCCCCTTGGACTTGCTCATCTTCGCCCCGTCCTTGATCACCATCCCCTGGGTCAGGAGATTGCTGAAGGGTTCATCGATGCCGATATAACCCAGGTCACGCAGGACCTTCGTGAAAAACCGGGCATAGAGGAGATGGAGAACCGCATGTTCGATCCCGCCGATATACTGGTCCACCGACATCCAGTATTCGCTCCGCGCCCTGTCCAGCGGACCGGCGGCGAAGTCGGGAGAGCAGTAGCGGAGAAAATACCAGGACGATTGCACGAAGGTGTCCATGGTGTCCGTTTCGCGGCGGGCCGCTTCCCCGCATTGCGGACAGGTTGTCGTGACAAACGAATCCACCTTGTCCAGAGGGTTCCCCCCCTCGCCGGCAAATGTCACGTCCATGGGTAGGAGCACCGGCAGTTCCTGTTCCGGAACCGGCACCGCGCCGCACAGGTCGCAGTAAATCATCGGGATGGGATTCCCCCAGTAACGCTGGCGGGAGACCCCCCAGTCGCGCAGGCGGTAATTGACGCTCTTTGTGCCGATCCCCTCCTTTTCCAGGAAGTCGGCGATGATCTCCTTGGCCTCTTCGTTGCCGAGGCCGTCGAACCGGCCGGAATTGACCAGTATCCCTTCTGTGGTGAAAGCGGCGGTCATGGCCCCTGGATCGAGACTCTCTCCTTCCGGCCGGATGACCACCCGGAGGGGGAGACCGTATTTATTGGCGAACTCGAAATCCCGCTGGTCGTGGGCAGGCACGGCCATTACCGCGCCGGTGCCGTAATCCATCAGAACGAAGTTGGCCAGATAAACCGGCATCCTGCAATTGGTCACCGGATTGATGCAGTATGACCCGGTGAAAACCCCCTCCTTTTCGAAATCTTCAGCGCTCCTTCGCGCCTTGTCGCTCTTCTGCACCTTTTCGATAAAGGCCTCGACCTGCGCCCGGTTGTCCGGCGTGGCCAGATCCAGGGCCATGGGGTGCTCCGCGGCAAGGGACATAAATGTTGCGCCGAAAAGGGTGTCCTGGCGGGTCGTGAAGACCCTGATCTTTGCCAGGTGCTCCTCCAGCGGGAAATCTATTTCACAGCCATAGCTCTTCCCGATCCAGTTGCGCTGCATGGTCAGGACCCGCTCCGGCCAGCCGGAGAGCTTGAAGGTATAATCGAGAAGCTCCTCGGCGTAGTCGGTTATCCGGAAAAACCATTGTTCAAGCTCTTTTTGCCGCACCACGCTGTCACAGCGCCAGCAACAGCCGTCCTCCACCTGTTCGTTGGCGAGCACCGTCCCGCATCGCGGGCACCAGTTTACAAATGAGGTCTTCTTATAGGCAAGACCTTTTTTATACATCTGCAGGAAGATGAGCTGTTCCCACTTGTAGTACTCCACGTCGCAGGTAGCCAGCTCCCGGTCCCAGTCGTAGGAAAATCCCATTTTTTTCAACTGGACCCGCATGTATGCGATGTTTTCATGGGTCCATCTGGCAGGGTGACTCCTGTTCTGAATTGCGGCGTTTTCAGCGGGCATGCCGAAGGCATCCCACCCCATGGGATGGAGGACATTAAAACCTCTCATCCGTTTAAACCGGGCAATAACATCGCCTATGGAGTAATTGCGCACATGCCCCATATGAATACGCCCGGACGGATAGGGAAACATCTCCAGCAGATAATATTTCTTCGCGGACTGATCCTCGGTTACCTTGAAGCTTTTGTTTGCTTCCCAGAATCCCTGCCATTTTTCTTCGATGCTTTTTGGAAGATACTTTTCTTCCACACTCAACCTCCGGTTTTCTGCTCAGGCGATATTCAGCAAATTCCTTGCTAAATCCAGGATCTTGTTCGGCTGGATCGGTTTGGTTATGTAATCGTTGGCCCCGAGGGCAAGGGCGCGTTCCCTGTCCTCCTGTGCCCCTTCAGTGGTTATGACAACGATCGGGGTGCCTTTATAACTTGCATCGTTGCGCACCAGACTCACCAGCTTCAGACCGTCCATTATCGGCATGTTTATATCGGTGAAAATAAGGTCGAATTTTTCCGCCGACAGTTTTTTCAAACCATCGACACCATCACTGGCCTCGATTATGCGAATCCCTTGCAACCTCTTCAGGGCAAAAGATATGAGTTGCCTCATAGTGGGAGAATCCTCAACTATTAAGACCTTGTATTCTGGCATCGGTATTTATCCTCCGAAAGGTTAATGAGACCACTACTTGGTCAGCAGATCAAGAAACCCCTGAATGGTCGTGAGTTTGCGCTCTGAATCGGAATAGAGACGGGAACTGAAGACGGCCGTCGCCGCATGCCCGGCCAGCAGGGTAAAAAGTTCGTAATCCAATTCCGTGAAGGAGCTTTTCTGCACCAGCAACTTATAAATCACCAGAACTCCGATCACATGTTCCTTGATCTTCAGGGGGATGCAGACCATGGGATTCTGCAGATCGGGAACGTAGGAAAGGACATCTTCAACAAAGTAATTTTCCCCGGTCTTGGCCACCTGGCCGATTATGCCGACACCGATTTTGACCGCAGGGACATCCTCCCTGGCAATCCCTTCGGTGGAGACCGCCTGGAGTTCATTGGCCTTCTCGTCCAGAAGCATCAAGGCAAACTCTTCGCCGCCGATCAGATTGATGATGATCTCTATTATGATCTGCAGGACTTCTTTGGAGTCCAGGGTTGAATGCAGTTGATAGCTGGCGATATAGAGATTGGCCAGATTATTGTTTTCCTGCTCGATTTCCACATAGCGAAGGGCAAAATTCTGATTTTCCGCTTCAACCTGCCTGATATGCCCCAGTATCTCCTCTTTTTCCATTTCCAGCTCATAAATGCGTTTGAGAAGCTTCCCTTTCTCTTTCTCAGCTTCCGCTGCCCCGCTCCACTCCTGCTGCGCTGCCTCCAGTTCCATCACCCGAAAACGCAGCCGTTCATTCTCCTTCATCAACTCATGGGTAAACTCCGCACCCTTTTTGAAGATCTGCAGAAACTCCTCGGCTCGGCCATGGACCCCTTTTTCCTCTTCTGTTGACATATCGCGCTCCTGTCTGTTGTGAATCGTACGAAAGTGCCATTAAACACGTACTGCAGGAGCGGCATATTACCGCGCTCTCTAGCAGCCCGTCACCGCTGCAAGGCTTTACCCTTTTAGCGGCGGCTGGAAGACACTCCTGCCTCTATTCACTGAACGTTCATCGGTATCAATCGAAATCCTGGAAAATCCCGCACCGTATAATTATCTCCCGCGCCATCCGGTCAAGCGACGCCACCTTATCCACAAGACCTGTTGCAATCGCCTCACGGGGCATGCCGAATACAACCGACGATTCTTCCGCTTCGGCCAGCACCTGGCCGCCGGCGCTCTTAACCGCCTTAACGCCGCGGCTGCCGTCATTGCCCATCCCTGTCAAAACTACGGCAAGCAGCTTGGGGCCGTAGATCTCCGCAAGTGAGGCAAACATGGCGTCTACGGAAGGAATATACCTGTCCTGGGGCGAGGGGTCCACTATTTTCGCGATAACCTCACCGTTTGTCTCCTGAAAAACCATGTTCTTCCCCCCAGGAGCGATAAGTGCCCTTCCCGGCATGACCTGGTCTCCATCCCTGGCCTCTCTCACTTCCAATGCTGTAGAGCGGTTGAGACGCTCTGCAAATGCCTTTGTAAAACCCGCGGGCATATGCTGGGAAACAACCACCGAAAAGGGGAGCTTCTCGGTAAATGCGGAAAATATGCTCTGCAGCGCCGGCGGACCACCGGTCGAGGCCCCCAGGGCAACAATGTCGACACTTGAGGTGCTGGCAGTTACCGGCCGGGGAGCGGCCCGCATTCCCCTGCTGAGGGGCGATTCCGCGACGGACAGGGCTTCCCGCTTCTTGATCCACGCCATGTTCATACTGAAAACATTGCGCACCTTCTCTTGCAGGTCCTCACGAATCTTCAGGATTTCGTCGGATATCTTGCCGGTAGGTTTGGCGATAAAATCGACCGCCCCCAGTTCCAGGGCCTTGAATACCCTTTTGTCCTCGCTCTTCGAGCTTATGATAATGATGGGGATAGGAAAGGAATTCATGACGATGCGCAACATGGTAAAACCGTCCATTTTCGGCATTTCGAGATCAAGGGTTGCCATGTCCGGTTTCAGGTCGATAATTTTGCGAATCCCTTCTTCCCCGTCGGCGGCGTAACCTACGACTTCCACATTCGGCAACCCTTCCAGCATCTTGGTAATGGTGCGGCGGTTATAGGCCGAATCGTCGATCACTACCATTCTTATCTTCTTCAAGGGCTACCTCCAATGCTGCGCGGCTTCTGGTAGACCATATCGTTGCGCAGATGCCTGAGGGTAAACGCCGTTGAAATATTCATCAATGATTCGGAATGTCCGAGAAGCAGATACCCCCCTTCACGAAGTGTCCGGTAAAATGCTTCAACAACCTTTTTCTTGGCGGTCTGGTCGAAATATATGATGACATTGCGGCAGAATATTACATCCACCTTGCCGAGCAGGGCCAGCCGGTTCTGGTCAAACAGGTTCAGATGACTGATGGTCACCAGCTCTTTCACCTCATCGGCAATTCTGTAGCTGCCGTCCTGTTCCCGAAAATAACGTTTGATATAAGCTTCTTCGGTAGCACGAAAAGACGATTTGCCGTACACGGCCTTTCTCGCCTGCTGCAATACCCTGTGGCTTATGTCCGCGCCGATGATTTCCACCCGCCAGCCTTTACAGTAACCCATTTCCAAAAGGAGCATGGCGATAGTATAGGGCTCTTCGCCTGATGAACAGCCGGCGCTCCAGACCCTGAGCAACCGGTCCCTCCTCTTCGCCTTTTCCGCCAGAATCTCCGGCATTATTTCATCGGTAAAGGCCTTCAACTGAAACGCTTCACGGAAAAAGTAGGTTTCGTTTGTGGTCAGGATATCCATTATATCGGACAGTTCCTGCTCTTTTCCCCGGTTATAGCGTAAGAAATGATAATAATCCTTGAATCCGGACAATTGGTGGAGAGGGAGTCTGCCTCCGAGCCGTTTTTCCAGGAGGTATTTGGAGTCGTTATCGAAGAACAGACCGCAATGGCTGTAAATGAGGTCCCTTATCAGGCGGAATTCCTCATCGCTCATCTGCACTTCGGGTTCGGCGCTAAACATCATTTAAACCTGTCCATAATATTCAGAATCTGTTCCTTGACCAGATCATCAGACTCTGATTCAAGCGCCGACTTAAGATATGGAACGGCTTTTGCCCCCCAATTCTCAACCATGACCCTGATGAAATTTCTCCTGACATCCCAGTGGGGATGGGCCAGAAGCCTGTCCCGGTATTCATCCAGCCAGACGTCCCCATGGCGGGAAAGGATCTCTATGGCAGCCTTGACAACCTCTTCGTCAGGGTTCGCGAGGGCCTTCTTCCCCGGTTCCAAAACAGACTCTCCGTCTATCTCGGCAAGTGTGTAAAGGGCGGAAATCGTCAAAAGGCCGTCCGCCGCGTTATCCAGCAATTCCACTATCGCCTGCCGCGCTCCCGCATGCCTCAATTTACCGAGACTTTTCAGCGCTGCGCATCTTACCCAGGGATCTTCATCTTTCAGTATCAGAAGAAGGGGTTCAAGGACATCTTCCCCTCCTATCTCCCCCAGGGCACCGGCAGCGGCAATACGGACATCCGCCTCTTCGTCGACCAGCGCCATAATCAGGTGACCAACAGTGGACTCTTTTTTCAGCGCAGACAGCGCATTAACGGCTGTCTTACGCACTATGGCGTCCTCATCCTTGATGAGGAGGGAGAGTTTATCCGCATCCGCCAGTGCGGCAAAGAGGATGGCGGCATCGCGCCGCTTTTGCGGAAGTGCGGAGGAGACAAGCTGTCCGGCAACCTTGAGGACCGCTTCACCATTCTCTCCGGCCATGCGGGAAAAGGCCTCGATCGCCCCATCGCGAACGCCGGACTCCGTGTCGTCCAACAGGTGCGAGATTTCCTTGCAAAGGGCGGACTGACCCGTTTTCCCCGCGGCTATAACGGAGACCCGGCGCAATTCCGGGTTGGCGGAGTTCATCCCTTCCTTGAGAAGCGGCGCACACCCCTGGTAACGAAGTTCGCCGCAGAGGTAGGCGATGAAACAGCGTTCTTCCTCATCGGCCCCGGGGAAAAAGCCCATGAGGGCTGCGGCGGCTGTTTCACCCATGGATTTAAACGCCTGCAGGGAATATCTGCGCAGCCGTTCTTCACTACAGCCATGCAAAAGCCGCCCTATGGCCCTTTCATCGCCTATGATCCCCAGCAGTTTGACCAGGGACTCCTGCAGGTTCCTGTCGGATGTATCCAGCGAACTGAGGAGCCCCTCAACAAAAGGCGCACCGCTGAACCCCTTCAACTTCTCGTCCAGCAATTGCCTCGCGTCTCCTTCGCAGAGACGTTCCCTGACCTTCATCAGCGCGGCTGCGGCTGCCTCCCGGGCATGTCTCACCCTTTCCCTTAAGCCCTCGAGCAGAAGAGGCACCGCCTCATTGTCGCCGACAGCGCCGAGACAATCAAATACCGCCTTTTTCAACAGGTTTTCGCCCGCCAGCGGGGCTATAATCGCCATCGGCACCGGTTTGCCGATCTTGCTCAATGCATCGAGAATGGTGTAACGAAACCAGATATCGGTTTTCCCCAGGGCTTGCAGCAGATAAGGGAGTGCCTGTGCATCGCCGATTTTTCCGAGGTTCTCCGCTGCCGCCGCAGAGACATTCGGTTCGGGGTCGTCAAGTGCCCTGACCAGGAGAGACACGGCTGCAACGTCACCGATACTCCCGAGGATATCAATGACAAATTTGCGCACGTCATGATCCGCATCGGCCACATGACGACAGAGGATCGGCATGGCCTGCGCACCCAGCTTTTCCAGGGCTTCCACTGCCGAATTGCGCATCCCTGCGTTGTCATGCGATGCGAGTAGGCGAACGAGTTCTTCAATTATTTCTACGGGAACCGATGCCGCGAGAAGGGCCTCAACCGCCTCCTTCCGCACCCGCCAGCTAGCATCCCCGAGCGCTGCGAACAGATAATCCCTTGTTTCCCTGACGGGATGCGCGACCAGCCCTGCCACGGCCAATCTGCGCGTTTCCTCGTCCGAAGAACCGAGTTGCTCTTTAAGGATCTCTATTTTCTCCACCGGTGACTCCATCGGCCAGCAGGGCCTGGCAGGCCCTTACAGGCCCAGTTCCATTTTTTTCTTGGCTATCAGCTCGGCAAAACCATCTTCCAGATACAAACTGTTTTTTCTGATCTCTTCGGACACCCGGCGGATATAAAGCGCTCTCCCCTCCGCGATGTCGTCGGCCAGGAGTTCATAAAAAGTGCCATTCATTACCCCTTCTTCCACCTTGGCCTGATTGTAAAGGGCAATGTCGGAAACTATTATGCGGGCAAGACGTCTTGCCTTCGTCTGGGCTTCGGGGAATTCCGGCTCTAACGGCGCCATTGGCAACGTAGTCGCGCGCTCTTCGTCCCGCTTCAACTCCTGACGAGTTATTTCCTGGGCATTCATCTCGCTGCTGGAAAGCTGCTGCGACGATGCCTGCGCCTCCTCTTCAACCGTAGACTGAACGTCAGGGGGTTGCTCCACCGGCTTTTGGCCGGAAACCAGACGATATATCATGGCTGTCAGGGAATCGGGAATATGGTGTTTTTCTATGTAATCATCGGCTCCGTACAGGGATAGCGGCGCCCTCTTATATCTGGTCTTGTCATAGATGGAAGCGATAAGAATCGCTTTAATGGAAGCGATGTCCGGGTTTTTTCTGATCGCGTCACATATTTCGAAACCATACATGGAGGGAAGCGCCACATCAAGCAGAATCACATCGGGCTTCAATTGCAGGATCGCATTAAAGGCTTCCCTGCCGTCATAATAAGTGTACACATCGAAGGATTCATTGGCCAGCACCTTTGAAACCGCCTTGCAAAAGGCGGCACTT
The DNA here is from genome assembly GCA_041484725.1 of Geobacteraceae bacterium. Taxonomy (GTDB): domain Bacteria; phylum Desulfobacterota; class Desulfuromonadia; order Geobacterales; family Geobacteraceae; genus JBGQDJ01. Next base: position 9,956 of record JBGPID010000055.1, read on the forward strand.
TCGTTCGCCACCACCACTTTTATTCTGGGAAGACCCAAATGGGAGGGAGCGCCGGAGGGGGGCGCGACAACCGGCTCCGGACTTTTCCTGATCACCCGAAAAATGGCATTGCATCTGCTGCAGCGCAGCTTTATTCCGTCAGCTCCGACCTTTTTCTCATCGAAGCTGAATTTCGTCTTGCATCCCGGACACACGATCAGCATAAAAGCCCCTTCATCTCGGCGATAACGAAATAACCCGGCAGGAATGTTCTTCCGGAATCACGATACGGCATTCACTCCTTCAAAACTTCCGAGTTCGTCCGTTTCGCGCCACGTCAGGAGCCGGTCCGGATTCAATAACATGATCAGGGCGTCCTGCACCAGGCATACTCCCACCAGATATTCGGCGCCGACACCTTGGGTAACCTGCGGCGGTGGTTTTATATCGGCAACCGGGATGGTTATGACTTCGGTCACTTCATCCACAACAATTCCGAGCATGCGCCTGGCTATCGCAACAATCAGGAGCCGGCTGCTCTGGTCAATTTCCCGTGCCGGCATATCGAACCTTTTACGCAGATCTATAACAGGGATCACCGTACCGCGCAAATTCAAAACTCCTTCCACAAAAGGAGGGGACTTGGGAAGTGTGGTAAGCTTCTGCGGCCGGATTATCTCTTTTATCCGCATGATGTCAACAGCATAGACATCTTCACCAAGCAGAAAACAGGCCACCTGTATTTCACGAATTTCGTTGTTCATATAAATTCCACACCTAAAATCTGCAAGCCTTGCCACAGAGACTCAGAGACACGGAGGTATTCTATCCTTTGAGCAGACCTTCTATCGTTTCTATCACCAGCGCCGATTTGAACGGTTTCGTTATGTAAGCATCGGCGCCGACCTCTTTGCCTCGGGCATAATCCTGGCTGTTTTTCCTGGCTGTCAGCATGATCACCGGAATAGCGCGGGTTTCGGAATTTTCCTTGATCCTTCTGCATACCTCGAAACCGTCCATTTCCGGGAGCATGATATCGAGGAGTACCAGGTCGGGTTTATTGACGCTTATCTCTTCCAGGGCCGATCTCCCGTCCATTACACCCGTCACCATGTATCCTTTTGCAGAAAGAAGAATGCTTTCCAGTTTTAACAGGCTTTCTTCATCTTCCACAATCAGTATCCTGTTTTTTCCCATTGCCAGTCCCTTTTCCGCCATATTCAAAACAGGTTCAGATCGAGGATTTTCCCCAGGTTGAGCAAGATCAGCATCTGACCGTCAAAACGACCGATGCCGTTGACAAAGTCGCGGTCAATGCCTTCAAGGACCGCCGGTGGCGGTTCAATTGCCGCAGCGGCCAACCTTGCCACCTGAATCACCTCGTCCACCAGTACGCCACAGAATTCATCCCCCTTCTTCACCACTATTATCCGCTCTTTGCCGGACTCTTGAACAACGGCATGTCCGAGTCTCTTATGCATATTGAACACAGGAATAATTATCCCGCGCAGGGAAAGAACACCTGTGACATAGTCCGGGACTCGCGGGACTTCGGTCACCTCCCGCGGTTTAATAATCTCCTTGATTTCCATTATATTAACGGCATATTTCTCGGCAGCTACCCTGAAACAGAGTAATTCCTGAAATTCCGTGTCATCGTCCCCGCTCGGCAGTACAGCAGCGCTCTGCATTTCATCACCAGCGCAGAGTGCTGCACGACCTGCCATAAGGACAGCCACCGGATCGAATTCCTGCATGGGAGGTGTTTCAGAGAGAGTAAGCGACTCCGGCCGAATTTCCCTTGAGGCAAAATTCACTAAGACCTCGGACGTCGTTTCCACCGGTTTTTCGGCAGGCGCCGCATCTTCAGCCGGTTCATTCCCGGGAAAGAATGCGACAGCATCGCCACTGCCTGCCTTCTCCTGTTGCGCCTTTTTCCTTATCTCCGACAGATTCATGATAAACCTTCGCGCCTCGTTCTATCGGGAGCGCTCAACTTTGTGATCTGTTCATATCTTCAGCTCATCGGCCATTTCTTCGATAATGGCGGCGTCAATCCAGGCTGCATCCCTCCCGAAGCCTTCAAGCAAGGCATTGGTGGC
>JBGPID010000056.1:0-11926 GCA_041484725.1 Geobacteraceae bacterium
CACTGATATCCTGTTTTCAGTGACTCGTAACTCCATATCCGAAGGAAGATGGTCTTTTAAAAATTTAAAACCAAACAGATTGACATGTTTTGCCACTGCGGATTAAACGAACCGGTGAATGCCCGTGAAAAAGTTGCAACTGAGCGTCATAATAATCTGTTTCGGCTATCTCTTTCTCTTGTTCGCGGGTGTAGCGAATAGTGCCCCTTATCATGACCTTGGCCCCTCACACATCGATTCCAACCATATAGCGCTTGCCCAGACAAACTATAAAAACGATACGCTTCCCAGCATTACGATAATTTTTTTCCTGGTCCCACCAAAAGTTCTCGTCCAGACTTACCCATCATATTCAGAGGAAACAACCCCCCCCTGCATTTATCCTGCTTAGCCAATTCTCCTCACGAGCCCCGCCTGCTTAATGCCTCGCAATCGATAAGTGAGTTGCGTGTTTGCGGTAATCCTGACCGAAAGCATCAGCTTAAGTCAATAATCAGCTACATAACAAAAGGAGGTATTAAGATGCGTAACTTTTCATCGCTTATTAAAATGTTATGCATGGGAATTGCCGTTGCCGCCCTACCCTTTGGCGGCAACCCGGCCCATGCGGGTCCCGGCGAAGTGGACAATGGAAAACATGTAGGTACCATGGGCACAGTATCCGAAAAAGTCAAATTGAACACAAAAAGGTCGGAGGCGGCTAAGCGCCTCAAGGAGCGGCGCGCCGCTGCGGCTGCGAAAGCAGCCAAGAAATCGGAAGCTACCAAGAACGCGGAAGGAGGCGCCAAATGAAAAATAACAAGATATTGATTATGGCCCTGGCGCTCCTTTCCGTCATCGTGTTGGGCAATGGCATGGCGCTCGCGGCTTATGCCCCCCCGCCGACAATACCCACGTGCGGCACCCCACAGGCAGTGGGCGCTCCCGTCTGCACCGACTTCTTCGGCGTCGCCAACTACGCCAACAGCCCGGTCCCGGCCGGCCCGGTCCAGACCATCACCGTCATCGACAAGGGGAGCCATTACTCCATCCCCCCCGCCGTCACCATAACCGACCTCTATAACCCGAATGCCAGCGGCGCATCTGCCGCGGCGATACTTGACGGGGATGGCCACGTAGTCGGCGTCACAGTCACTAACGGCGGAAGCGGTTACATGGCGCCCCAGGTTTCGATCGACCCCCCCACGGTTCAGGGCGCGACCGCAACCGCCCAGGCGACTATTGGCGGGCTCCTTTCCGGCGGCATCAGGAAGTTCGTCAACGGGCTTCCGGGACTAACCGCAGCAGGGGCAAACAACCTCGGCCAGTATATCCCCCTGGCCAATCCGGACACCGCTGCATTTCCCGGTTCCGATTATTTTGTCATCGGCCTGAAGGACCACACCGAGCAGATGAATGCGGACCTTACCCCGACAAAGATCAGGGGCTATTACCAAGTCAATAGCGGCACTGCCGGCCCTACCGACAACAGCGCGCGATATCTCGGCCCACTGATCCTGGCCACCAAGAACCGTCCCTCCCGGATCCTCTTCCAGAACGAGCTGCCGACCGGCAGCGCGGGCGACCTCTTCATCCCCACCGACGCCACCTACATGGGCGCCGGCGCGACTCCGACTCCAGGCGACTTCTACACCCAGAACCGCGCCACCCTTCATCTTCACGGCGGCAACACCCCCTGGATCAGCGACGGCACCCCGCATCAATGGATCACACCGCCGGGTGAGACCGGAACCGGTGCCCTGAAGGGTGATTCGTTTCAGAACGTACCCGATATGGTCGGCCCCGGAAAACCGATTACAACACCGACCAGCTCCGATGGTCTTGGAACCTTTTTCTGGAGCAACCAGCAGGGCGAGCGGTTGATGTTCTATCACGATCACGCCTACGGCATGACCCGGCTCAACGTCTATGCCGGCGAAGCCGCGGGCTACTACCTGGTGGACCCGCTCCAGGAACAGGCCCTCGCGACCGCGACCGCACCCGGCACCATCATTACCGATCCCGCCAGCGGGTCAATCACATCGGCGGACCTGGCCCATTTAATCCCCCTGGTCATCCAGGACAAAACCTTCGTCCCGTCGCAAGACCAGCTCAACGCCACCGATCCCACCTGGAATTCGGCCCTTTACGGCGGCGCCGGGAACTTCTGGTTCCCCCATGTCTACATGACCAACCAGGACCCCAACGATCCGCTCAACATGAACGCTTTCGGCAGGTGGGACTACGGCCCCTGGTTCGTCCCCCCCCAGACATCCTTGACTGCCGGACCGATAACCATCGATTGCACATCCTCCGCCCATGCGGGAACGATCCAGTGCCCCATCATACCCAACCCCTCGGGCACGCCTGAATCTTTCATGGACACTCCGGTTATCAACGGCACCGCCTATCCGGTGCTCCATGTGGCGCCAGAAGCCTATCGCTTCCAGATCCTCTCCGCGGGCAACGACCGGCAATTGGACCTGTCGTGGTTTGTAGCCGCCGACGCCAACGGGACGGTCTGCAACGGGACCCAGCCCCAGGGAACGGCCTGCACCGAAGTCAACATGCTCCCGGCGGTGACACCCACAAACATGCCGCTCTGCTCCGACGTCACTGCCATAACCAACCCTGCCCTGCAGACCGGCCTGGCCATGGCTACCCTAGACGCCGCCGGCAACCCGATCAACGGCACCGGCCTCCCGGCAGGCTGCTGGCCTTCTACCTGGCCGGTAACCAACGGGCTTTTTTCCGCCGGCCTGAGCGGGATTGTCCCCGACCCCCGCAACGCCGGCCCGCCATGGATCCAGATCGGCACCGAAGGAGGGCTCCTCCCGGCGCCGGTGGTGATCCCGGCAACCCCTACAACCTTTGAGACCAATCCGAAGAGCGTCACCGTCGGCAGCATGGCGATCCACGGTCTCTTCCTCGGACCTGCCGAGCGGGCCGACGTGATCGTCGACTTCAGCCGCTTTGCCGGCAAGACCCTGATCCTCTACAACGACGGTCCGACGCCGGATCCCGGCTACGATGTCCGTTACGACTATTTTACCGGCAATGCCGACTCAACATCTGTTGGCGGCGCACCCACGACCCAGCCCGGGTACGGCCCGAACCTCCGCACCATCATGCAGGTCATCGTCGACCAACCGGCAGCCGCTAAAGCCCCGTTTACCCTGAGCGCCCTCAACACCGTATTTGTCTCCGGTACGGTGGCGAACAACCTTTTTGTAAGAACCCAGCCCACACCGGTCATTCCCGAGCCGTCTTACAACTCTGTGTACAACAAGTCCTATTCCCAGACCTACTCAAAGATCGAGGACAACTACCTGAGCTATCTCAATTTTGACGGCACCGTTCCCAAGGTAACCGTCACCGCCGGCGGGAGCAACTATGACATCGCACCGACTGTGGTCTTCACCGGCGGCGGTTGTACAACGCAACCGGTTGCCGTGGCGACCATCACGGGCGGAACGGTCACCGATATTACCCTGACCAATCCCGGTGGAGGCTGTACTTCAGCCCCGGCAGTCACCCTCACCCCTGTCAACCTCGGCAGCGGCGCAACCGCTCTCGTGGGCTCATTCATGGAGCGCAAGGCGATCCAGGAGCTCTTTACCCTTGATTACGGCCGTCTCAACGCCACCCTCGGCACCGAGCTTCCGTTTACCAACTTCCTGACCCAGACCACGATCCCGCTCGGGTACATCGATCCCCCCACCGAGTTATTCAAAAACGGCGAGACGCAACTCTGGAGGGTCACCCACAACGGCGTCGACACCCACCTGATGCACTTCCACCTCTTCAATGTCCAGGTGATCAACCGGGTCGGCTGGGACGGCACGGTCAGGCCCCCCGACTCCAATGAGCTGGGATGGAAAGACACGGTCCGGATGAATCCCCTGGAGGACGCCATCGTCGCCATCATGCCGATGAAGCAGACCCTGCCGTTCCTGATTCAGGACAGCGTCCGCTTACTGGACGTCACTCAACCTGCCAGCACCACCACTCAATTCACCGGGGTTGACCCGTTCACCAACCTCCCCATGACGGTGACGAACCAGCCGGTCAACTTCGGCTGGGAGTACGTGTGGCACTGTCACATCCTGGGTCATGAAGAGAACGACATGATGCGGCCTATGGTGTTCCAGGTGACGCCCGAAATGCCTACCGGCCTGAACGCGGTAGGAGTATCCCTGTCATGGACAAACAACTCGGCCAGTACTACCAGTTTTACCATCCAGCAGGCATCTAATAACGCTTTTACAACCGGGCTGACGACAATCAACTATACCGTTAATGGAAATCCTCCGGCCATGGACGGGCAAGCGTTCAATCCAGGGCCAATAACCTATCCAAACAACGCTAATGGCCCATTCTACCGGGTTGCCGCCACCAAGACCTTCCCCGCTCGCCAGAGTCCGGTATGGACGATCCCGCCGAACACTGAGGACGTGAGCTCAGCCTGGGCGTATATATCTGGCAGCGGCGCCGGGCCGGCCGCCGGCGTTTTGCCGGCATCACTTACTTTCAATCCTCAACTGGTCAGCAGTTCCAGCGCAGCTCAGCAGGTGACGCTGTCGAATACCGGAACCGTCCCCCTCACCATAAACGGCATCTCGTTTACCGGAGCGAACCCGGACGATTTCACCCAGGCCAATAACTGTCTCGGGACCGTGGCAGCCGGCGGAAGCTGCACGATCAACGTATCGTTCATTCCGACAGCCTCCGGCGCAAGATCGGCCTCTCTCTCTCTTGCGAGCAACGACCCGGCATCGCCACTTACACTGGCTGTGTCCGGCAACGGTATCGCCCCGATAGCGGGCATTAATCCGACCTCTTTTTTGGTCAATAACGGCGCCAATGTTCTGCTGAATGTCGGTTCATTTCCGATGACATTTACACTTTCCAACACCGGCAACGCACCGCTGGTTATTAACAGCATCGCTGTCGGGGGCGCTGATCCGGGCGATTTCCCCATAACGGCGAACACCTGCGTTAGTCCGCTGGCTGCCGCAGCAAACTGCTCCATCACCGTGACCTTCACCGCCAAGGCCATAGGCGCGCGTTCAGCATCGCTGAACATTATCAACGCCTCACCGGCCAATTCGATTGCCGTACCGATGAACGCCACGGTTGTAGCGCCGATCGCCGCCGTTTCTCCAGCGTCACTCACATTCGTGCCACTGCTGCTTAATGCCACCAGCGCGGGCCAGGCCGTGACCCTCTCCAACACCGGCAACGCGTCGCTGAACATCTCCGGTATCGCACTCGCGGGCGCAAATCCTGGCGATTATGCCATAACCTCCAACACCTGCGTCTCACCCCTTGTTGCCGGAGCAAACTGCGCGATCACCGTCACCTTCACACCTATAGCGACCGGGCTGCGTTCCGCCACCCTGGAGGTTACCGATGACAGCGGAAATGTTGCGGCTACAAAGCAGACGGTCCCCCTCAGCGGTACGGGGATATCCCCTGACGCCGTATTAGCTCCGCCTCAACCCGGTCCGCTTGTTTTCCCGATCCTTATGCTTAACACCGTCAGCCCTCCCCAGACCGTCACCCTCGCCAATACCGGCACTGCGGAACTGACTATTGCCGGGATCGCTATAACCGGCGATTTCTCCCAGACGAACAACTGCCCCAGTATCGTGGCGGCTGGCGGCAGCTGTACGATCAACGTCTCCTTCACTCCCACGGCCACGGGAGCGCGTACAGGGAAACTGACAATAACCGACAACACCAACGGTGTGCCTGGCAGCTTCCAGTATCTCGATCTAAACGGGACCGGCACGGACTTTCTCGTTGGAACCAGTTCATTGGTATTCAGCAACCAGCTTGTCGGAACGACCAGCGCTGTCAACAGCGTAACGCTGTCAAACTCACAGAGTACACCGATAACAAATATTGCGTTTACCATGGACGGTACAAACCCTGCAGACTTCATCAAGACCACCAGCTGCCGCGCCACCCTTGGAGCCGGCAGGAGTTGCACCGTTAGTCTTAGATTCAAACCTAAGGCATTGGGATCAAGAACGGCATTTCTCAACATCACCAGCTCTGATCCCGCTGGAACTCAGAGGGTATTCCTGACCGGCAACGGCGTTTCTCCCGTGAACAATGTTTTGCCGGCGACACTTACATTCGACTCATCCTTGAAAGCAGTAACCGCTCCCCAGGTGGTTACGGTGAACAACAGCGGCACCGCACCGATGACCATCAGAAGCATAGCGCCTGCCGGTACAAACGCCAACCAGTTTGCCCGTACTACAACCTGTGGCAAGACCTTGGCCCCAGGCGCGAGCTGCACGGTCAGTGTAACATTCAAACCGACAACCGCAACACCGACCCCGAAGAGCGCAAGTCTGAACGTGAAAGCCGCGGCTCCCGCGACCACCCAGTCGGTTTCTCTGACCGGCAATGTCGTAACCCCGGCTTTCACCGTCTCCACCACCGTGCCCTTCGCGGACCAAACACGGAATACGAGAAGCGCTCCTCAAACTGTAACGGTGACCAACACCGGCACCGTGCCGATGACTTTCACCAGTGTCAAACTTGTTGGCACCAACGCCAACCAGTTCGCCCAGACCAACACCTGCACCGGAGCGCCTCTGGCTGCGGGAGCGAACTGCACGATCAACGTGACGTTCCGACCGACTACAATAGGCGCCAAGACCGCTACGCTGAATGTTAGACCAGTGGTAGGGGCTACGCAATCGGTTGGATTGAGCGGTACCGGTATTTAAAGAAGACGTACGTAAGATGCAGATAAAAAGAAGGCGGGAGCAATCCCGCCTTCTTTTTATTCTAGAGGCTGAACTTCCCGCCATCAAAGTGATACTGGATTTCCTTGTGTTTCTCTACCTTTGACCGGTTGACACTTTATGCCCAACCCTTCTGAAGGCTCTCCTTCCTAATTTATCCGCGTAAATCCTGATCATCCTCGAAATGTTTTTCCCATGCATTATTATTGCTTATTATAAAAATTATATTGACATTAACGAGTTTTTTATGTAGTAACTAACCTGGGAAAAACAGGCAGCGGTACACGACAATACTAAACCATTCGTGAGAATGGGACGGAAAGCCTACAGGGTCTCGCTGAGACAGCCGGGTCGCCGAAATACCAGCAAGGTATGAGGCCCCGGCTTTTTTTTGTTTTATCAATGAATGAAACTGACGGCGGATTTTTTTAATCTGCTGTTTATGTGATTCATATCACATATCAAATTCTTGTTTTAGCAGATAAATATACCCCAAATTTATAAACATAAAGAAGCGGTACACGATAATACTAAACCATCCGCGAGGATGGGACGGAAAGCCTACAGGGTCTCGCTGAGACAGCCGGGTCGCCGAAATACCAGAATCAGGTATAAGGGACCCGGCTGTTTTTATTTGAATCCGTGTCAAGTCGGGATGTGAAGAAACAAAAACACTCCTTTTTTTGTTGACAGGGAACGGGAGAGACAGATGAAGATGGGAAAAGAAACCAGAACGGGTCAGAATATGATTTACAAATTTTTCTTCGCCACGATATTAGCATGTCTCCTTTCCATGGCCGGCCAATCGGCTTGTTTTGCCAGCACGGTTGTCCTCCAGTGGGACCCTAACACGGACGCGGACCTGGCAGGCTATAAGGTCTATTACCAGGCTGACTCATCCACACAGCCTTTTAAGGGAACGGGAGCCACCCAAGGCCCCTCCCCCATAGATGTCCATAACCAAACGACCGAAACCATCAGCGGTCTCGATCCGGCGCATCCTTACTACTTTGCGGTAACCGCCTACAATACCTCCGGCGTGGAAAGCGCATACTCAAATATTGTTTACGTCCCCGAACTGGTTTCCCCGACCGTTTCTATCAGTTACCCGACCAACAATGCTACGGTAAGCGGGACGGTTTCCGTTACCGCCAGCGCCTCCGATAATGTCGGGGTGACAAAAGTCGAGTTTTATGTGAACGGTGCATTGAAGACAACGGATACTTCAACGCCATATCTTTATTCATGGAACACCTCGTCGCTCGCGGCCGGGAGCTATACGCTGATGGCAAGGGCGTATGATGCTGCCGGAAATGTCGGGCAGTCGGCTAATGTTTCAGTGACCGTAGTGAAAGACACCACCGCTCCGATGGTTTCCATAACCGCTCCGGCCAACAATTCCACCATAAGCGGGACCACAACTATTACCGCAACCGCCAGCGATACTGTCGGCGTGACCAAGGTGGAGTTTTACAGGAACGGGACACTCCTGTCCGCTACCAACGTCTCTCCTTACAGCTACAGCTGGAATACTGCCTCCGTGACCAATGGCACCTATGACCTCACAGCCAAGGCTTATGATGCGGCAAATAACGTTGGTCAGTCCTCGATAGTTCAAGTTACCGTAAGCAACACGACTTCAGACACTAAGGCTCCGACCGTTTCCATGACAGCGCCGGTCAATAACTCCACAGTCAGTGGCACCGTCTCGGTGACAGCCAGCGCCAGCGACAATGTGGGCGTAAGCAAGGTGGAGTTCTACGTGAACGGCACCCTGCAGGCGACCGATAGCGCATCTCCGTACACCTTCAGCTGGAATACGACAGCCCTTGCCAACGGTTCGTATAAGCTCTCAGCGAAGGCTTACGATGCGGTTAACAATATCGGCCAATCGGCCACTGTCACCGTGAAGGTAAACAATCCCGATACCACCGCCCCGACCGTCTCCATTAATGCGCCTGCCAGTAACGCCACTGTCAGTGGAACCGTATCGGTTACCACAACAGCAGGCGACAATGTTGGAGTCAGCAAGGTGGAGTTCTACGTGAACGGCACCCTGCAGGCAACCGATACCAAAGTTCCGTACACCTTCAGCTGGAATACCGCTTCGTTGACCAACGGCGCCTACGTACTCAGCGCCAAGGCGTATGACGCGGCTGGGAATGTCGGTCAGTCTTCGAACGTCTCGGTTACAGTGAATAACTCTGACGTTAGCATACCGTCCGGCTTGGTTTTGATCACCCAGGGCAAATACACCAAAAAGGCCGCCGTAACGCTCAATCTGACTGCTGGTAACAACACCAATGTGGCCGCCTACTGCATCAGCAACACCGATACGTGCAAGAAATGGACTAAAGCGACAGCGCCTGTCACCTCTCTTGCAAAACCGTGGACCCTTGCGGCAGGGGCAGACGGCAATCGGATCGTCAATGTGTGGTTCAAGGATATACAGGGCAACGTATCCGCCCCGGCCAGCGCCACGATCATGCTCGATACCAAGGCCCCTGTGAACGGGACTCTTACCCCTACCCAGCTTGCCGGCAACCAGATAAAGCTTGACTGGATCCCATTCAGCGATGTGACCAGCGGTTTGGCAGGTTACAAGCTCGTCAGGGGAGCCAAGGTTCCCGCAGCGTCCTGCACCGGTACGGCCATTTTCACGCCGTCAGCCACTGATACCACATACACCGACACTAGTTCAGAACAAGGTATGAAATATTTTTACCGTCTCTGCGCCGTGGACAATGCGGGGAGCGTCAGCACCGGTGCAACGACCCCCGCCATCATGGCCATACCTGAGGTTAACAAACCGTCCGGCAATGTTTCGATCACCACCCAGGGCAATTACACCAGCAAGGCCGCCGTAACGCTCAATCTGACTGCGAGTGACGACACAAATGTGGCCGCCTACTGCATCAGCAACACAAGTACGTGCAAGACATGGACTACACTGCCAACGCCTGTCAACTCCCTCTCCATATCACCTGCAAAACCGTGGACCCTTGCGGCAGGGGCAGACGGCAATCGGACCGTCACTGTGTGGTTCAAGGATGTATGGGGCAACGTATCCGCCCCGGCCAGCGCATCTACAATCCTTGACAAAACTCTCCCCGTAAACGGGAAACTTGCTATTGATTCTACGTTTACCCTCAACTGGGATGGTTTCAGCGATGCGACCAGCGGCATAGCGATCTACGCTCTGCTCAGAGGCACTAAAACCTATCCGGCGTGCAGCGCTGCCTCAGCCTCAGCTGTCATATATAGCGGCAGCCAAACCTCTTACTACGATCGAAGCGGACGTCGTTCAACCCCCGGCACGACCTATTACTACCGAATCTGCGCAGTGGACAACGCCGGCAACATTTCGAAAGGGGCGACGGCAAGCATGAAGACACCTTGACCGAATTGCTCCTGAGACTACTACCATTCCCATATAAATGATCAGTGATTCAGTTGTACCAATGAAAAGAAGGCGGGATCAATCCCGCCTTCTTTTATCCATGCACAAGTATGATAGAACGCGGATGACGCGCTTGCGCGCCGAAGCGCTACAGCGCGCAGGCGCGGATCGAACGGATTTTCGCTGATTTTAAAACATCTTATCAGTTTTGGATTTATCCGTGTAAATCCGCTCAGATCAGATTTGATCCGCGTTCTTTAGGCCCTTCGGGTCTATTGCCTTTGATTGTATATTTGTTTGGTTCCTGTTTTGCCGGATTAGGAATATGCGATTCAGTTTGACGTTCCGCGGTGAAACTGAATTCCACGAAAACTAGATGAAAAAAAAGGCGGCCAAATGGCCGCCTTCTCTTGTTATATACTGACAATTCCATGCAGGGCATGGGGTTATGTTGCTTTAAGACCGATCAGATATGTTCTGTCTTCTCGTAGACCACCAGATCACCTTCACCTTTCAGTTCATCGGGATGGTATTGGGGGATCGGGAACTCCATCTGCTTGAACTCGACCGGCGCGGTCTTTTTGTCCACCAGGCCGACTGCCACTGCAACGGCATAGATGATCGCCTCGGGACGCGGCGGACAGCCGGGTATGTAATAGTTCACCGGAATGATCTTCTCCACCGGACCGATGACCGAGTAGGAGTCAAACCAGATGCCGCCGCCGCACGCGCAGGAGCCGATCGCAAATACCAGCTTGGGCGACGGCATGGCTTCATAGGCGCGCTTTAAGGCCTTGGAGGTGGAGCGCATGGCCGGCCCCTGGCAAAGCATTACGTCCGCATGGCGCGGCGAACCGACCAGCTTGATGCCGAACCGCTCTACATCATAGTAGGGGGTGAGGACATTGAGCACTTCGATGTCGCAGCCGTTGCAGCCGCCGCTGTTGGCGTGATAGACCCACAACGACCGGCCAAACATCTTCTGGCAGAGATTCTTCAACATATCGGCTTACCCCTCAAATTCTATTTTGATGTCGTCCACTACCTGATCGCCTTCCAGATAGGCCTGAGAGCGGAAGACCCAGCGGTCGTTCTGCAGGTCGTCGAAGCGATACCCCTTCATCTTCAGATCATCCATAAGCTCCGCCCCCTTGAAGCAGCGGCCGCAGCGCTGGCAGGTGCTCATGAATATGTCGAGGGTCTGGCTGATGTCGGTTACGGCGTTGGTGCCGTTCTCGAATTCATGGCTCATGGTGATCGCTTTTTCCGGACAGAGGTCGGCGCAGCGGCCGCAGTAGGTGCAGCGGCGGCCCAGGTATTTGATGACGCGGACTTCCTGGCACGGATCGTACACCAGGATCTCGCGTGCCGGGCAGTTGTTCGCGCACCCTGCGCAACCTATGCACTTGGTGGAGTCGAAGATGGGCCGGCCCCGGAAGTTCGCAGGCACCGGCTCGGCCTTGAACGGATAGGGCAGGGTTGCCTTACCGGCGCCCAGGCAGATCAACGTTTCTTTCAATTTGCTCATGACAGACATGCATTCACCTCTATCAGGACCGGAGACCGGGGACCGGGGACCAGAGACTTGAAAAATCTTTCATCTGGTCACTGGTCACAAGTCACTGGTCACTGGTCGTTTGTCAAAACCCGTTGCTCGCCAGGATCAGCGCCACAACACCCACCGCCAGGAGTGCCGCGAAGTAGCGGATGGCCTGGTCTATCCGGTACCGCGCATGCGTTGCCGCCAGCACCGTTACCATGAGGACCAGTATCAAGACTTTCA
>JBGPID010000057.1:0-11752 GCA_041484725.1 Geobacteraceae bacterium
AGGGAGATGTGGAAAATGTCTGGCGCATTGAAGATGGAAATATGCCCGCATATAATTACTTCTCTCCGCAGAGGGGGCTAGCGGTCAATAATGAAAAGCTTTATCTGGTTTCAGAGAAACAAACCGTACCGTCGATTTCGGAATACGACCTGAATGGCAATCTCCTCAGGAGCGGGAAAATACCCTCCATGTCCGTGCCTGCACGGGTACCGATTTTCGGTTTGATAATACCGTTCCTTAATGAAGAAGGAAGAGTAACCGACATCGCAGCAGATGAAAAAGGGGATTTGGTATATACAGGACTCTGATGTGAAAGTTTCCATTCTGGACAGCAACTGGAAAGAAAAGGGTGAAATGCGCACCGTTTTGCATAATGGCTTCGATAAGCTGCCCCTATTCAGTACAAGTATACTGTCATGGGTCGAGACCACCCCTTTGTATTACTATGCAGACAGGATCCGTTTCAGCCCAAAAGGGGATATCTGGGTTTCCTTCGTTGGCGCGAAACCCTTGGGTGTTATAGATGCCGTGATGTTTGATAAGAACGGGGCGATAACCGGCTACTGGAAGCAGGAGAAGAAAAGCCATTCTGCCTGGTTCGACCGGCTTACGCATTCCCAAAAGCGGGACTTGATGGATGAAGAGCTGGATATCGGATTTTCAGGAGACAGGGTGATTATAGGGAGATTACTTCAAGGCGGAGGAAACGCTGTCGGCAGCAGACATTCCATAATACAAATGTACGTCCTTGGGGAGGGCAAGAAGAAATGAATATCACCGGAATCATGGCATTTATTTTGGCGCTGGTGCTTGCATTGCCTGAATTTGCCGACGCATGGATTGGATCGAGCTTTATTAATCACCACGGCAAGCTTGCTGTAAGAGCTGAAAAAGGTGTTCAGCTTCCTCGCCCCCTTAAAAAGAGATGCGAAGAGCCTGTTGATGTGAACGCCCTTTACAGTGTATTGAAGAGCGGCGCAGCGAAACCGGACAGCACGGACGGGAAAAGCAGTCCGTTTCATTCGTTAAACGTAGATTACGATAAAAGCTGGGACCCGGCAATACGGGCTGCCTTGGGCCTCTCGGCGGATTCATGGATTAACGGCGGACTTGCCATCACAGCTATCAAAGCGGAAACCTCATTGTCAAAAAAAGAACTTGCCAAGCTTACTTGTGATTCAGGTGTAGAGAGCTATGCATCCGTTTGGAAAAGGTTTGGCATTTTGTCCCACTATCCCGCCGACCTTGCTAGCCCTCTCCATGCTTACAGCGTCGGGATAGATCTCCAATACCATGAGGGTGACTACATAAACGGCGAATGGATGAAGGGACTATGGGATCAGCCGATTCGGACCGGACAAATTGCTCATGGAATTCTCGAAACTATAATGGGAACGGCAGCGTATATTGATTTACTATCCGGATCGCCAACATCTCCAGAAGCGGTAGCGACAAGGGCAAGAAATGCGATGAATGGTTATGTATCCTTGTTGGGAAGAACCGGTTACGCTGGTTTGGTTGATGATTTCAAAGCCATTCCTTTTGTTCCTTCTGTCGCTGGTATGCAACCAACACGAATGGGGCTTTATTTCGCCGGGATCGGCAAGCAGCAGGCTTCCGACGCAATCGGTGGAATAGAGTATGCCTGGCAAGGTGCCCTGAATGGTTTTACCCCGCCGTCAAATTGTGATGAGAAAAAACCTGCCAGTGGCTGTGGTCAGTGTCGCGATCAAGGAGGCTGCCCGGGCGGCGATTATCCTGACGATACATTCAGCATGGCGAACATCCCCATTCCCGCAACGTCCGATGAACGCCTTGAGCAGAGCTGGGACAGGCTTGCAGTAAAAAAGAACAAACAATCCCTCATCAACACCTGGATGCGAAACTATATCACGGGCGAATATCAAGTGGGAAATCTGGACGAAACCGCGTATCAACGTCTATTTCCTATTTTCAGTCAAAACCCTGATGTCTCCGATCAACTATTTTATGATGATTATCTGACAAGTCCGGATATAGCCATACTTAGCCGGGGCTTTGCCCTCACGATGTCCGATATCCTTCAAAACAATTTCTCCGAACCGGTGAGACGGTTCACCGTGGAGGATTTCTCACCCGATGCGTTCAGCCATTATCCCGTGCTGGTGATTCCTTCCGGCGGGCTGACCGGGCTTGAGAACTCCCAAATATTCAAAGCAAAACTCGACGGGTATCTGAAGCAGGGCGGCACCATTATAGTCTTTTCCCAGCAGCAAGGATACGAATTCGGTGTACTCCCAGTTCCACAGGAACCGAATGGAAGTATAAGACCGGTTTCAGGATATGGCTGGGCGGAGGACCAGGCCTGCTTCTTTGATTCAGTATATATCGACACCTATCACCAGATTTTATCCGGACAAACCAGAAACACGCCATCTTTGAACGTGGACGGCTACTTCACCAGCTATCCATCCATCGCCAACGTAATCTTGCGTCGTAACGCCAACGGCCAACCGGCTATGATCATGTACGACCACGGGCTGGGAAAGGTTATTGTCACCTCGGTTTATTCCGACTATGCAGCGGCAAATTCGCAGGCGTCAACAGAGGAGATTACTCTGTTACGTGACATGATACTTTGGGCCAAGAAACCCTCCATACTCCCTGAAGTGAAACCTGGGGCTACAGTTGCTATGCCAGTAACACTGACCAACAATACTGCTGTCGATGCAGCAAGCGCCAAGCTTCAGATTTACAATCCTGAAAGAACCAAGCTCCTTGCCGAACAATCATTAGACCTATTGATTCCGGCAGGGCAATCCGCCACGGCAAATGTAAATTACTCAACTATTGAATCAGCCCCTCCCGGTATTTATCACATAGATTATGTGTTACTCGATTCCCAGGGGAATCTTGTTCAACCCCAAGCGGAAACCGATTCCGGCCGCTTCGCTGTCAGCAATCCACCTCAGGTTGGTGCGTCAGCCAAGGATATATTGCTCACGATCACGTCCCCGAGCCAGCTGGTATTCTACGACAAGCCTTTCGTCTACACTTTGCATGTTTTCAACAACACAAACACTACCCGCAATCTGACGATCAAGACCTTTCTCTACCATACCGGCCGCACCCACGAATGGACAGTAACTGCAATACCCAATGGTGAAACAACCATCACAGGCTCCGACCTATGTAAAAACGGGGGCGAGACCATGGGGGCGTATCTGTATGACGAAAACGGCGCGAAGATCGGCAACTACATTCTGAGCTTCAAAACTAATGAATTCTATCCTGCTGTGGACGTCACAACCTCCACGGGGAAGGGGGTATATGCCAGGGGCGAAACGGTGAACATTTCTGCCAAGCTAAAAAACACTCAGAACATAGCGGCAAACGTAAAACTCGGCGTCACAGTAACCGACCCCTTAAACATTCCAGTATACGCCAATACTCTGGATGTTAGCCTCTCCGCAAACGGAACTATAGACCAGCTTATTTCATTCACCCTCCCCGTGAACGTTAACTGGGGCTGCTATTCCATTTCAACCGTGGTCTTTGACCCGAGGAATGCCGAAATCGGCGGCGATGCAATCTTTTTCGAGGTGCCACAAAAAAATATTTCAATTACTCCAAATCTCCCCACCGCTTTCAGCACCGGTTCCAACACATTTTCGTTTATCCTTAGCAATATTGGCATTATTAATGTGCCCTCTGGGACGCTTAGTATAAGCTTGAAAGATAAGGAAGGGGTGGAAAAGGCGACCGGATCGCAATCGTTTGCCCTCGATGTGGCGCAAAGCACAACTTTGGATATTTCCCTTTCTCTCCCATCGATTATATTTGGTGATTATATACTGACCTACAGCCAAAGCGATGAGACAAAGACCGGCAAGCCCACGACGGTTGTTTTAACCAATTCCGCGGTTGTTGCGGCTTCATTCGACAAACCCTCCTACCGTGTAAGGGAGACAGTAAATGTTACGGTGACGGCTGAAAACACCGGCAGATTCAACCTGGGGAACGCCTCTATTTCAGTCCAGGTTCCTGATACCGGATATAGCAGCACAACTCAGTTAACCCTTTCTGCCGGGGGAAAACAAGCAGTCCAGTTGTCCATCCCGCTTCCCGCGGCGTTGGCCGTGGGACAGCACCAGATCGGACTTTCTCTTAATTTGCCGTCTGGCAGTTCCGTAAACCGGAACGTATGGTTCACTGTTCCCGACTCGTCCCTGAAGATATCGTATGCCGGCCCGAGCAGCCTGAAGGCTGGCGATACGATAACCTTGAACCTGGAGAACAGCGGCGGAGTCGATACCGGCGCTGACGTTTGGTATTCGCTGTGGCGCTCGGGAGACGCAAACGGGCTTTCCATCGTCGAGAATGAAAGCAGGATCAGCGTCCCGGCCGGCGTGAGCTTGCCCATTCAGATCAGTATCCCTCCCCAGGCGGTCGGCGGGACATACGACCTGGATGCTTCCGCGACGAATGGAAAAAACAGCGGTTATTCATTTACGGACATGGCCTTTGAAATCGCGGGTATCCGGGCAGCTCTTTCCGTCAACACCGACAAGCCGATGTACCATGCCACGGAAAACATAGATACCTTGAGCAGTATATTGAACCAGGATTATTCTATCAATAGCGGCAACCTTCACCTGGAGATAGTAAGCCAATGCCCTCCCCATGCTATGACATCTTATCATTTCACCACGTGGGACGGTTCGGCATGGGTGGAACGAGGTGTGCTCCATTATCCCACAGATATGGATACTCAGACTATCGATCTGTCATCCTACCTCCCTGATGCAGCGGGCGAATTCAAGGTGCGGATACGTCAGGAGGGGACAGACAGCGCTGCTATCGATTATGTCGCTTTACAGACGGATAAACGGAATCTGGAACCTTCTTACGCTGTCTACACCGCTACAAACGGCGATATCCTTTCTGCGATCAAATACCGATACGATACCGCAGCCTGGGTTTTGAACAAAGAAATCGAAGTGAAATGGAAAGATGTCTCTGATACTGTACAAAAAAATATTGTCATGACTGCCCGGGAAGGGCAACCGGAGGATACCCGTTGCAGCGAACAGATATTCTGGGCGTCGGATATTCCGATTAACCAGGCCGCAGGCACCAGTCTCGATTATCGAAACACCGTTTCGCCGCTGCCGTCAAACCAGTACATCCTTAAGGGAGAACTTAAAAGTAGCACTGGCCAGATCATCTCCATCGCAGGATATCCCTTTACCGTCATAGATGGCGACTATGGGCTGAGGATCACATCCGACAAGCAGTATTATCGACCCGGAGAGACGATCACCATAAAAGGCGAGGCCGCAAACTTCACCGAGATCGAGTCCGCGGGGGTGTCTCTTTATCTTGACAGTGCCGGTTGGGATGATTCCCTTGAGGATTTCACCATTCCCGCCAAAGGGAAATATGAATTCTCATTCACGACAACCGCCGGTTCAGTGGGGAACTATACACTGAACGGAGAGATAGATCAGAACGATTTATTCCTCAACTCGGCGTTTGCAAAATACAGTGTGGCAGATCCGGAGCTCTCCCTGTACACGGAAGCCCTCTCCATAACAGACCACAACCCCTTCGACCTCAATGTTTATCTGAGCAATGATGGCAACGTTCCGGCGACAGTGGCTCTCAAGGTCTCCGGAGGCTCTTTGCTTGAAACCAGGACGATCACCCTTCAGCCCGGTGAGTTCTGGGACGCCAACTTCACCCAGATCATTACGTCGGGCACCGATTATACCATAGAGGTAACCGGTGACCTGAACGAGACCCAGACCGTTTCGGTTAAGTATGGAGAAGGACTTTGCGCGGCGCTTCAGCCGAGCCCCGTATATCCTGAGGGGAAGATCTCAATTCCCGTTGTCGTCAGCAATACCGGTCTTCTGGACAACCAGTTTACTGTTAGCTATCACCTTGCTTCCGGTGGAAGCGCTGTAGCCCAGCAGGCAAAGAGTTATTTCGTGGCAAAGGGTGCAAGCAGAACCGATACTCTCTATTTCGACCTTACGGAAGGGAGTTACCAGATAACAGCCCAGAGCGCACTGCCATCCGTAATCGTTTCCGCCTCCTTCCAGGTCCGGAAAGAAACAAAGATTGATCTTGCCCTTTCAACAGGAGTGCAGACGGATGACCTCTTACCCGTAACCTTAACCGCAACAAACCTCGGATTCAACCAGATCGAGGGGAGCGTGCTTCTCACCCTTGTCGGCAGTGGCGGATCAGCTGTCTGGAACAGCACACAGGATGTTTCCCTGCTATTTGCCCAGGCCCCCGCGCCGATATCCGTTCCGTTCTCGATCAATCTTTCCGCCGTCACACCGGGGAATTACACCTTAAGGGCAGAACTCCTTGATAACGGTAACCGGCAACTTAAAGTACAAACCATACCATTCACCATCCAGGGTCCGACTTTTACCATCACCCAGATCCCGGACTATCAGACATTCGCGGCCGGCGCCGATGCATCAATGACCTTCAAGGTCAAAAACAACGGTAACCAGGGAGGCCAGTTCGACTTCACCTTCAAGGCGGACGATATTGCCGACTCTAGCCGTAGCGAATGGCTCAAACCGGGCGTAGAAAAGGAGCTTGTCTTCCACTTTATGCCGCCCACCGACCTGGAGGAAAAAGACTACACAGCTGCCTACACTTTTAAAAAGCATGGAGCAGGGAGCGGGGAGCAGGGAATAGTCAAATACCACCTTGCAGGGATTAAGCTGTCAGTACAGGCGAGCCTCGATAAAGAGACCTACGCCGTTGGCGACACCGCCAACCTCACCCTGACGGTCACGAATCAGGGCCCCGGCGCATCACCGAATCTGTTTGCCAGAGTCATCTACAGTGGATATGAGGACAAGCAGACATTCACCCTGAGCGGCGGACAGACCCTGAGCTTTGCAGTCCCCCTTACCCAGATCACCGGCCAGAAACTTTTCTACGGCATCTACCATGAATCTGGCCGCTCCATACACCTTAACACCCTCTACATACGCCCATCGGGGAACGTAATAACAGTAACCACCGACAGGCAGGTCTACAATCCGGGAGACACCGTCTCGGTAACCATAACCGGGAGCACCGCAGGAACCCTCATCCTGTCGGGTCCGGGCGGCTACACCAACACCCTCGATTACTCCGGCTCTGCAACGCGGAGTTTCAATCTCCCCTATCCCATGAACGCGGGGACTTATACCGTGAACGCCCAACTCACGTCTCAGAGCTCTGGACTAGTAACTGTTTCCACACCCTTCGACGTCTCCGGCATCCAGGTCAAGGTTAAAGAGGCCATCCTCGACAAGGGGAAATACTCCGCCACCGACACCATGAGACTAAACCTCACCATCGAGAGCAACCAGGACCTCCCTGCCACCATCAAGACCTGGGTTCTGGATCCAGTGAGTAATTTCACCATAACCGGGACCGGCGAGGTCAACCTGAAAGCAACAGAACCGGTCCTGTCAACTCAGTTAGCTTCCCTTGCCACGACAGCTTCTGGAATCCATCGGCTTGTCTACGGTATCTACCAGGGTGAACTCCTCCTCGCCTCCGGCGCCGAGGCTTTTGACATCGGCGAAGCGGTGCTACTTGGCCTCTCCACCGACAAGACCGACTATCCGGAAATAACGTCTCCAGTTACCGCGAAAGCAGACCTCTACGGGACAACGGATGGCGGGCTCGCATTTTTCCTGGATGGAACGAGTATAAAGAGCGAGACCGTTGCCCTTGCGGGATTTACCCACTACACCTTCGTCATAGCCTCCGCAAGCCTCACGCCGGGGCGGCACACCCTCAAGGCGGTCCTGACCACAGGCGGGCTGACCTCGACAAAGGAGACAAGCTTCACCAGCGGCAGCAATCTGCCGGACCTGACGGTGAGTCTTTCCAGCGACGCAGTGAAGGTGAGTTCCCTCAATCTGATAGCAATTGTTATCAATCAGGGGAAGACCCCCGCCGGAGCCACCACGCTAGCCCTTTATGACGGGGACCCGGCGCAGGGGGCAACAGCCTTTGCTACACTGAACGTCCCGGCACTTGCCGGCGGGGCGACTGCCACAATCACGTATAACTGGAACATCCTCGGCAAGGCGGGCGATCATCTGATTTACGCGGTGGTCGATCCGGCCAACATGGTGACTGAGTTCATGGAGGCAAACAACACCGCCATGACTTCCGTTTCTCTCCCCAACCTGGCGCTCAGCGTCTCCACGGACGGAGCAAGCTTCCAGTCAAACACGGATATCGGTATCACCGTCAACTGCGCCAATCTAAGCCCTACGGCCCCTTATCAGAACATCCTCCTGCGTGTGGCGCTTACCGATCCGCAAGGCGTCACGTCCGTGCTTAAAGAGATTAGTATCGCCACCCTGGCTCCCGCCGCGGACACCACCGATCTGACCGTTTGGAACACGGCGCGCAATCTGCCGGGAAATTATACGATCAATGCCGTTTTGATCGGCGGCGGCGCAACGCTCGCCGCAAACAGCACCGTATTCAGCATTGAGCCTAGCCAGGCGGTGACCGGCACCTTAACCTTGAGCAGTGCCGAAATCGGTAAGGGCGCGCCATTGGTTATCGCTTACACCATCAACAACAACGGCAATATCGAGACGACAGGTGTTGTCAAGGCCCTCGTTATCGACCCGCAAAACGCCGCCATCAAAGACGCAAAGGAGGCGCAGGTAAATCTCCTTCTGAATGGATCACAAACAGGTGAATTCACTTTCTCGACGGATGCGCTGGATATGAAGAGCTACAAGGTGAATCTCGGGTATCTTTCTCAAGGGAAGCAGTTCACTATTGCCGACACAACCTTTACGGTGAAAGACTCCATCCCGCCGGTCCTCTCCATCTCCAGCCTTAGCGATGGTTCCTATACCAACAACGAGGTCCTCAACATAACGGGGACGGTTACGGACATCAACGGTGTGAAAGAGCTATTGATCAACGGCACCGCCGTATCGGTAAACAGCGACGGGAGCTTCACTTATGCGTTGTTTATGCAGAGTGGCGGGAATAAGGTAACAACGGTTGCCACCGACATGGCCGGCAACCAGGCGAGCGATACGCGCACCATTAACCTGGATCGGACTGCGCCCGTCCTTATCATCACCGCGCCTTCTGACAACAGCAAGACCGGGACAGCACCCACCGATGTGAAAGGGAGCGTGGACGACGTGAACGCGACCGTCGCCGTAACACTGGGCAACACTACCCAAACGGCCCTCATGACCGGCAAAAACTTCCAGGCCAGTGTACTCCTTGCCCCCAAAGAGAACACCATCGAGATCACGGCCACCGATCTGGCAACGAATACGAGCAGCCAGAAGCGCACCGTCTATTACGACGACCAGAAGCCGTCCCTGGCAATCACCGAACCGAATCAGGACATCCATACCAATAAAAGCAGCCTTGCCATCCGGGGAACAGCCTCGGATCCCTACGGCCTTGCGGTCACCGTCAGCATCAACATGGACGGTCAGACCTACAATCCTGCCTTGGTAAACGGCCAGTTCGAGCAGGTCGTCACCTTTGCGACTCAGAAGAGCTATGCCATTGTCGTTACCGCTGCCAACGAGGTCGGAACCAGCACCAGCGCCCAGCGCAACGTCATCTACGACGCCACTCCTCCGACCCTGTCTATCAACCCGGTGACCAGCCCGACCAGCCTGTCGAATCAGCAGGTGACCGGGACGATGGAATCAGGGGTGACGGTGACCGTCGCCTGCCCTACAGCCACTGTTGGTATTGTCACCTATCCCACTGCTGCCACCTGGAGTGTGAATATCACAAATCTGACATCAGGTGATAATGCAGTAACGGTAACAGCCTCCGACCTGTCGAATAATGCAACCACTGCCTCTGCTAACATTATTTATACGATAACACAAACGGAAACCACGTTTACGTTCGCGGTATTCGGTAATCTCGGTGTCACCATGTTAGGGGGGAGTTATACGGACAGTTTCATAAGCACCCCGCCGAATATTATACGGGGCCAGTATAAACACGGCGACGTTGGGTCGAATTCCTTGAAATCCTGCGCCATAAAGTTGAGCGGCGGGACGCAAATCTTCGGCAAGGCATGGGTGGGAGCCGGCGGCAATGCTGGGACCGGGATATGTCTGAGTGGTGGATCAGCGGTTTACAACAATAACACCGGAAGTTTAACATCAGCAAAGGATATGACGCCGAAGACGCACCCCGGCGGGGGAACATCCATGGGAGCATTAAACCTGTCGAATGGCGTAACAAAAACACTCTCTGCCGGGGACTATCGCTATAGCTCGGTAAACCTGACCGGCGGCAGCACGCTGCTTCTTAATGGCCCGATAACCATGCATGTCAACGGCAATGTGACAATATCCAATGGATCAAAGATGGTAATCAATTCCGGAGCCGTACTGGTTTACATGAACGGCCAAAAAATCGATATAACTGGAGGCTCTCTTGTGAATAGTACGCAGGATCCCAAAAACCTCACGATTTACGGGACGGCAGGATTGCAGAGTGTAAATCTTTCGGGTGGGACCAACCAGCATATCCTGTTATATGCACCGACCGCAGCTATTACGTTATCAGGAGGTCAAAACACGTTCGGATCTATTATCGGAAGCAGTGTCAACATATCCAATGGGTCATCCGTGCATTATGATGAGGTTCTGTCTCATTAGTCGAACCGGAAATAGCAGGATGCACGGTAGCTACGCTGCTGTCGCGAATGTATTGCAAAAAAAAGCTCCAGGCATGCTTATTGGAGTGCCCGGAGACGATAATATGTGGATCCCCACTACTAAATTCGGACCGAGAGGCAATACTTACGCTGTCTGTTAGATCAAGTAATGGCTTTTACAAAGAAAAAGGCGGGGTTTCCCCCGCCTTTTTCTTGTCCAGTATCGATCAGACCTGACCGGTCTATGTTTACAAAGTAGATCGCCTTCTCTCCTCACTCCTGGCTGCTTATGCCGACTCCGTTGTATCGGAGAGTTCCTGCTTCTCCTCAGCCACCTCAGCCACCTCGGCCTTTTCAACCTGCGGCGCTTTAGGAGCCCTGGTCTTGGCCGCGGCAGTTGCAGCGCTCTTTTTCGCCGGTTTCTTCGCAGGCTTTGTCGCGATCTCCTCCTCGACCAGCTCGATCAGAGAGAGGGGTGCATTGTCGCCGGGACGGATACCGATCTTTATGATACGAGTATAACCGCCGTTCCTCTCCTTATAGCGTGGCGCAATGGCGCTGAAGAGCTTTGTCACTACCTTCTTGTCGCGTATATATGACGCAGCCAACCGCATGGAATGCAGATCGCCCTTCTTACCGAAGGTTATCATCTTTTCCGCTATGGGACGAAGTTCCTTGGCCTTGGCGTCGGTCGTGGTTATCTTCTCATGGTTGAGAAAAGATGTCACCATGTTTCTGAACATGGCAATCCGGTGACTTGTTGTTCTCCCCAACCTTCTTCCAGATTTATTGTGACGCATGACTACTGATTCCTTTCTCTTGTAAAGCCTTGCGGATTACTCTTCCTCTTTAAGTTCGCCGCGTAACCTGCGCATTATCTCCGGGTCGGGGAAGCCGTCCAGTTTCATACCCAGGGTGAGTCCCATGTCCACAAGAATATCCTTTATCTCATTGAGTGACTTGCGGCCGAAGTTCTGCGTCTTGAGCATCTCCGCCTCCGAGCGGGAGACAAGTTCACCGATCAGTTTGATCCCCGCGTTTTTCAAACAGTTGGCGGAACGGACCGACAAT
>JBGPID010000058.1:0-11705 GCA_041484725.1 Geobacteraceae bacterium
CCATTGAATCATTCGGCGTAACCGGGGTCATCACCGGAAGAGCGATATATACCGGTGCGATCAGGCTGGCCGAGGCGATAGAACTTACAAAAAACAGGCAGAGGTAGGGGTAAAGGTGAGAATCAGGTAGAGGTAAAGGTAGAGGTAAAGAAAAAACTTTCCCCTGGCCATTGCATTTGCCTCTATCTCTACCTTTACCTCTACCTTTACCTGTGAATTCGGAGAATTCACATGCTGACCAAGCGTATCATCCCCTGTCTCGATGTTACCGGCGGCCGTGTGGTTAAAGGGGTAAAGTTCCTGGAACTGCGCGATGCCGGCGATCCGGTGGAGATCGCCGAGATCTATGACCGGCAGGGTGCGGATGAACTCACCTTCCTCGATATCACGGCATCCTCGGACCAGCGGGACATTATTATCGATGTGGTCCGCCGCACCGCGGAGCGGGCCTTCATGCCGCTGACCGTCGGGGGCGGGGTACGGACGGTGGAGGATATCCGGCGTCTTCTGAATGCCGGGGCCGACAAGGTGTCCGTGAACACCGCCGCCGTACACCGGCCGGAGTTCGTAAGAGAAGCCTCGGAACGGTTCGGCTCCCAGTGTATCGTGGTAGCCATCGACGCCCGCCAGGTGCCGGGAGAGGAGAGATGGGAAGTTTATACCCACGGCGGCAGGAACCCTACAGGCATCGATGCAGTGGAGTGGGCGCAACGGATGGAATGGTACGGCTCCGGAGAGATCCTGCTCACGAGCATGGACAGGGACGGCACCAAAGACGGCTACGACATTCCGCTTACCCGGGGAGTGGTGGATAGCGTCTCCATCCCGGTCATCGCTTCCGGCGGGGTCGGGAATCTGGAACACCTTTACGACGGTTTTGTCAAGGCCGGCGCCAGTGCCTGCCTGGCGGCCTCCATCTTCCATTACCGGGAGTATACCATCGGCGAGGCGAAGGAGTACCTGAAGAATAGAGGTGTAGCGGTGAGGATATAAGAAGCGAGCCTTCAACTTCCACAAGGGACTTAAATTATGCAGAATGACGACATCCTCCTGGCGATCTACCAGGTAATCCTGGAACGGAAGGCCAATCCTGCGGAAAACTCCTATACCGCCTCCCTCATGGCCAAAGGTATCGACAAGGTCCTGAAAAAGGTGGGAGAAGAGGCCGCTGAACTCATCATAGCCGGCAAGGCGGGGGTACGTCAGGAGATCGTTTATGAAACCGCGGACCTCCTTTTTCATACTCTCCTGTTGCTCGGTTTCTATGATATCGAGCCGGAGGAAATTTACGGTGAATTGCGCCGGCGTTTCGGTGTTTCCGGGATAGCGGAAAAGAGTTCGCGGGACAGGGAGAACCAGCTGTAATGAGACAAATTTTTCTTGACAACCGGTGTGCGGATGTTATTATGTTCAATCTTTGAAAATTAATAACCGGCCTAATCTCTGAAACATTTTGTAAATTCCAGATACAGGAGGGAGGGGAATATGAATGCCGGGAATAAAGATAAAAGAGACTGAATCTTTTGAACTTGCACTGAAGAAGTTCAAAAAACAGTGCGAGAAAGCGGGCATACTTTCTGAGGTCCGCAAGAGAGAGCATTACGAAAAACCGAGTATCAAACGTAAGAAAAAAGCCATTGCCGCCCGCAAGAGAGCGCTGAAAAAACAGCGCAAGATCGTAGAGTAATCGGGGTCGTCATGTCGCTCAGGGAACGATTGACCGATGAGATGAAGGGAGCCATGAAGGCGCGGGATGACTTGAGGCTCTCTGCCATCCGGATGATTAGGTCGGCAATCAAAAACCGGGAAATAGATATCCGGCATGAGCTTGACGACCGCGAGATCTGCGAGGTCATAGCATCTCTGGTCAAGCAGCGCAGGGAATCCATCAGGCTTTTCGGGCAAGCCGGAAGACGCGATCTGGAGGAAAAGGAAGAGAAGGAGCTCTCCATTCTCTTGGGATTTCTTCCGCCGCAGTTGGAGCGTACCGAGCTTGAAGAACTGGTGGCAAGAGTAATTGCCGAGTGCGGCGCCCAGGGTAGTAAAGAGATGGGGAAGGTGATGAAGGCCCTGGCGCCTCACGTTGCGGGTCGTGCAGACGGAAAGGTCGTGAGCGAAGTGGTCAGGGAGAAACTTGCCTGATATCCTGTCACACTGAATTTCCCTCTTATCTGCTGGTCGTATTCAAAAATAGTGTCAGGACTCATTTTATGGCGCTAGAACCGCGACAATATGCCGCTCCAAGAGTGTACGCTTGATTACACCTCGGTATTTCACAGAAACGGTAACTTTATGAAAAAGTGGGGGCGATTCCTATGATTGCCCCTACTTTACTTTATAGGTCTCAAGGGTGCATGGCATGAACTTCGTTGACATCCTTATCTGGGCCGTTCTGCTCTCTTTTGTGGTC
Organism: Geobacteraceae bacterium; assembly: GCA_041484725.1. GTDB lineage: Bacteria > Desulfobacterota > Desulfuromonadia > Geobacterales > Geobacteraceae > JBGQDJ01. The sequence goes on from JBGPID010000058.1 coordinate 2,411, forward strand.
AAGGGCTTCTGGAAAGGATTCGTGAAGGAGGCTTGTTCTCTCCTAGGGCTGCTGGTGGGAGGATGGGCCGCCTTTAAATATGACCATTATCTGGCTGAAGCCATCAGGCCATTTATCCACCTTCCCCATAGCATCGCGCTGGTCCTGTCGTTCATCTGCATTTTTCTTTTCCTGGGGTTGCTTTTTTATCTGTTTGGGTATTTGCTCACCGTTGTCTGCAAAATCATGCTGCTGGGAGGGATAAACCGGGTCGGCGGGGTGATTTTCGGTTTCCTGGAAGGGGCCCTCTTGCTCTGCATGGTGCTTTATTTAGGTAACGCCAAGCCGGTGCCGGAGAAAGTAAAGGGGTGGCTGTCACGCTCCCGGACCGCACAAGCCTTCATTGTAGCGGGGCGAGAGATTGTCTCCGGATGGGAGGCGTCGGCCAAGGGTTCCCGGCCTGTCGGCAAGGCGGATTGAATGATCGTTTGCCGCATAGACACAGAGGCATGAAAAGTCAAGATGTCGATGATACCGGACGATAAGGTTCAGGAGGTCAGAGAAAGGGCGGCGATTCAGGATGTGGTCGCCGATTATGTCAGCCTTAAGAAGTCGGGCGCCAATTATCTGGGGCTCTGTCCGTTTCATGGGGAAAAAACCCCTTCCTTCAATGTCAATCCCGCCCGGGCCATATTCCACTGTTTCGGCTGCGGCGTCGGCGGCAATGTTATTTCCTTCATCATGAAGATGGAGGGGCTTACCTTTCCCGAAGCGGTGAAATTCCTGGCCAAACGGGTCGGGGTAACTATCGAGGAGCACCCCCCGACTCCTCAGGAAAAACGAAGGCTGGACGAGAGGGAGGACCTTTACCGGATAACCGAACTGGCCGTGCGGTTTTATCGCCGGATACTCAAGGAAGAGCCGTCAGGTGAGACGGGGCGGCGCTATCTTGAGCGGCGCGGCGTGGACGAGGCGACCGCCGAAACATACCGGCTGGGCTTCGCACCCGACAAGTGGGATTCCCTTACCAGGTACCTGGAGAAGCAGAAGGCTTCCCTTGAAACGGCGGAAAAACTCGGTCTGCTCAGGAAGAGGGACAACGGCGGATATTACGATCTGTTCCGCAACCGTCTCCTCTTTACCATCGCTGACCCTTACGGTAAGCCGGTCGGTTTCGGCGGCCGAGTGCTCGATGACACTCTGCCGAAATACATCAATTCTCCGGAATCGCCCATCTATCATAAGAGCGAGATCCTGTTCGGCGTAGACCTGGCCAAACAGGCGATGCGGGAGCAGGGAACGGCAATTATCGTCGAAGGTTATTTCGACCACCTGGCCCTTTACCAGGCCGGGGTGCTGGATGTTGTAGCCAGCTGCGGTACGGCCTTAACCTCCGGTCATCTGAAACTGCTCCAGCGCTATGCGGGGAAGGTCTACACGCTGTTCGATTCGGACAGTGCCGGTAAAAAGGCGACGTTCCGCGCCATGGAGCTTTTCCTTGAAGCCGGCTTTCCTGCCAGCGTGGTGGAACTTCCCGCAGGTGAGGACCCGGACAGTTTCCTGCGGAAAGAGGGGAATGCGGCCTTTGCCGCCCGTGTGGCCAAGGCGCGTCCGATCTTCGACTTTTTTATCCGTGACCTGGTCAGTAGCCACGATACGGGGAGCGTTGAGGGGAAAGTCAAGGTCGTCGAGGAACTTGCTCCTCACCTGAGGAAAATCAGTAACCTGGTCGAACGGGATCTTTATCTGAGGGAGATAGCAAGGGTCCTTGGGATCAACGAACGGACGCTTGCGAAAAAGATCGGGGGAGCAACGGTAACCACCGCCGAGTTTGTCCCGCAGCGGGAGAAACCCAGACGCAGAACCGACACGGAAGATATGCTTCTGGCCCTCATGGGGAAATACCCTGAGGTTGCCGGAAAAGTCGCCGAGTATGGGGTTGCCAACCTCTTCTCACCCGGCCTAGTACCGGTTGCCGAGGCTATCCTGGCACAGATGCGGGAGGGCCGGGATGTGGATTGGGGGTTACTCCTCGATCAGGTCGAGGCGCCTGAGGAGCGAAGCAGACTCGCCTCTCTTTTCGTCAGTGATGCGCATCTGGAAGGGATCAACGCATTGGAGATGTTCGATGGCTTGTGTAAGAGCAAGGAAAAAGAGGCCCTGCGCAAGATTAAATACCTGAGCAGGGAATTAGATAAAGAAGAATATGGCAGCCCTCGCTACCAGGAAATACAGGAAGAAATTAAAGAGTTGTGTATTAAGAAATCGCAATTACAATAATATATAAAGAGTAGAGCAACAATGAGGTGGAGTGAATGGCCAAAAAGAATATCGAAGAAGTGAAGCAGCTCATCGACCTGGGTAAAGAGAAGGGATTTCTCACCTACGACGATGTTAATGATCTTCTGCCGCCCGATATCGTGTCGTCCGAACAGATCGATGATGTCATGAGCATGTTCGGGGAGATGGACATAGAGATAGTGGAATCCGCGCAGAAGGTAAAAATTCCCAAGATCAAGCTGGACCTGGAAGATGAAGAAGAGATAGAGGGAGAACAGGAGGAAATTGAGTTCGAACCGGGAACGCTCGGCCGTACCAGTGACCCGGTCCGGATGTATCTGCGGGAAATGGGCTCCGTCTCCCTGCTTACCCGGGAAGGTGAAGTCGAGATCGCCAAACGGATCGAAGAGGGGGAAAAAGAGGTGGCCAGCGTTATCCTCAACACCCCGATTACCGTGAAGGAGGTTATCTCCCTTGGTGAGCGGCTGAAGAAATTTCACATCACCGCTGCCGAGATCAGCAAGGAAGTAGAAGAGGAAGAGCTTGAAGAGGACGAAGAAGATGTCCAGAAAACCAGGCTTCTTGCAGTCATCAGTGAAATCGGGGAATACGACTCCCGTATGGAAGAACTTAATGACCTCCTTGAAGTCCAATCGCTGTCAGCGACTGCACGCGGCAAACTGCTCAAGGAACAGCGGGGCCTGAAGGAAAAAATGGCCGAACTGCTGAAATCACTGCGTCTCAAAGACCGCCATATCGAGAAAATAGCCCAGCGTCTTAAGGAACTGTCGGTCAGAGTGGAGAAGCTGTTGCTGGAGATTGGCGAAATTGAAAGTGAGGTCGGCTTCTCCGCAGCGGAACTTGCGGTTATGTTCGATAAGATGCATAAGAGTGCTACAGAAGAAACAAAGATTGTAAAGAAGCTGAAGCTGCCGCAGGAACAACTCCCGAAACTGGAAAAAAGACTGAAAAACGCAGAGAAAAAATTGCAGAAGGTGGAGCTGGAGTCCGGTTTCAGGGCTACCGAGCTGTCCAAGGCGCTGCAGGCCATCGAAGAGGGAGAAAGCAAGGCCAAGGAGGCCAAGTCCGAGCTGGTGGAAGCAAACCTGCGTCTGGTGGTTTCCATAGCCAAGAAATACACCAATCGCGGACTGCAGTTTCTCGACCTGATCCAGGAGGGGAATATCGGCCTGATGAAGGCGGTGGACAAGTTCGAATACCAGCGCGGCTACAAGTTTTCCACCTACGCCACCTGGTGGATCCGCCAGGCCATCACCCGGGCGATTGCCGATCAGGCCAGGACAATCCGCATCCCGGTCCATATGATCGAAACAATCAACAAGCTGATCCGCACCAGCCGCCAGCTGGTCCAGGAGATCGGGCGAGAGCCTTCGCCTGAGGAGATCGCCGAACGGATGAGCCTGCCGCTCGACAAGGTGCGAAAGGTGCTGAAGATCGCCAAGGAACCGATTTCACTGGAAACCCCCATCGGTGAGGAGGAAGATTCCCATCTCGGCGATTTCATCGAGGACAAGGGGGTTGTCTCACCGTTGGAGGCGGTAATCAAGGCCAATCTTTCCGAGCAGACCTCGCGGGTCCTCGCCACCCTTACCCCCCGTGAGGAAAAGGTCCTGCGTATGCGGTTCGGCATCGGCGAAAAGAGCGACCATACCCTGGAAGAGGTGGGTCAGGATTTCGAGGTGACCCGTGAGCGGATCAGGCAGATTGAGGCCAAGGCGCTCAGGAAGCTCAGGCACCCAAGCCGCAGCAAAAAGCTGAAGAGCTTCGTGGAATAAAGAAAAGAGGCCGTCTCCCGTTGGTACGGCCTCTTTTCTTGCTGCGATCTTCAGGCACTTTCTATCCCATCATAACAGCTTCTCCTTTATCTGCTCGTAGAAATCCATGACAGCGTCTTTCCATCCCTGCTCCCATGCGGCGAGCATCGGGCTGGGGATACCGTCGTTATAGCAGAGGTTCGGGTCGTCCAGCTCGAGAAGAAGCATCTGGAAGTATTCGCCAATTTCCAGGCCGGCCTGCGCGAGGTCATGTTGTCCCGCGCCTTTTTCCCTCGCGGTCTGGTATCTGCGGGCCACATACTGCAATTCCTGATAACTTGCGGACTGTGCAAACGCCCGTCCCTCCGTCCTGCCGTCTCTGTAGTAGGTATCCTCCATCTCCTTGTTCTCCCTTTCCGAGCGTGCAACGTTCCGGTTCAACTCCGCTGTTCGTTTCATGTTTTCTCATGTGTGAAGCAAATCGGGCTCTTCATGAATGGAATATATTAGTTTGTTTATAAATTTTCAAGAATTTTGCTTGTATGCCATTTCCCTCCCCTGCTTAACTACTTGACTTAGTGACGCTTCAGGGTTATTTTTATGGAGAATAAATTATCATATCAGACCCTATCCCCCCCAGCAGATGACCAGATGGGAGCGTATCATGCACAAGAAGGTCCTTCTCGTGGATAACTCGAATGTCTGCCTCGAAATCGAGCAGGAATTGCTCCGGAAGTTGCCGGTTAAGGTGTTCACCTCAGAAAACGGGAGGCAGGCCCTCGATCTGGCGCGCAAGCTCCGGCCCGACCTGATCTATATGGGGCTCGACCTTCCCGGGATGGACGGCGCGGCATGCTGCAGCGCCATCAAGGAAGACCCATCCCTGGCCGGAATCCAGGTGGTCCTGATGGCTCCCATGGTCGAGCAGGAGATTGCGGCATGCCGGGCAGCAGGCTGCGACGCGTTTCTTGCCAAGCCGATCGACCGGCGGGAATTCATCGCTGTGGGAAGGTCTTTGCTGGAGCTGGACAGTCGGCGTGCGGAACGTATCCCGTGCCGCGCCATAGTTAACTGCCGTCTGGAAGGAAATGTCTTATGCGGCACCATTGAGGACATTTCCCCGAAAGGAATGTTCGTGGGGAGCCACTGCGAGGTGAAGATCGGGGAGCAGATGACAATGAAGTTCATCCTCCCGGTAGGCGGCGCCGAGAGCATTGAAACAGGGGCGCGGGTCATCTGGCTCAATGGCGGCAGGATGCGGCGCAAGGGCGAGCTCCCTACCGGCTTCGGCGTGGTTTTCGAGGATCTCGGCAAGGAGGCGGCCGAGCAAATCGCGGAGTTTATCGCGCGGAGCATACTCTGGGAACAACTGCCGAGCGAATGGTGACAGATTGCGCAGGCATGCTGCACAGAATCTACCTGACCGCAATTGTAATCAGTTATGCGCTTTTCCCGCCCCGTCCGGAAAATTTCAGGCACATTCGCAAGGGCGCCGCTGAACATATTGCGGTGAGGGGCGATAACATCCGCTTCTACATGACGGATCTCGACCGCGCAATAAACCGGGAGGGAGAGCTGAGACTGTTGTTTCCCGGTTGTTTTGCCTTGGCGGCCCCATTGCTCCTTTTTCGCCTGAAAAGGAACGGCTTTTCCAACTGCCGCGCCTTATTGACGGCTGAAGGAGTGTTTCTTAGCGCTTCAAGGTGAGGCTGCGCAAAAAAAACGGCCGTGCAAAAGCCGGAGATGAGGAGACCATGATCGCCACCATGAGAAGCATAATATGGCAGATGGTTACGGAGTTCATTATTCCCTCACATAGATGTTCTGATCGGACTCATGCACCATCGTCATTATATGCCGGTACTCTTCCTCGATCATGTCGTAATGCTTCTGGGTCTCATTGATTACCCGCGAGAAAATCCCCCTGACCAGCGGGTCGACGATATCCTGAACCAGTACCGTGTAATGCTCGATACACGCCCTTTCTTCCTTGAGGGCGATCTCCAGGGCCTTCTGCTCATGGGTCTCTTCGTCAATGGCCTTTTCCAGCAACTGCAAGGTCGCATTCTTCCTGTCGGGTGGAGAAGCCATATACGTTTTCAGGTCGCTGCCGAACTCTCTCCCCTTGTAAAGGTCGAAAAACGATTTAAGATGACCCACTTCCTCGTTGGCGAGAAGATCAAAGACCTTTTTTGCCCGCTGATTCCTGGTGACAGACGCGGCCCGCCGGTAGAAATCCATGCTGTCCTTCTCCGCCTGGATGGCCAGTTTCAGGGCTTCCTGCTGCGTATACTCCTTACCCATATGAAACCTCCTCCCCTTCCTTTAAACCGAGGCTCAACTGAATCGAGATTCTCATTAATTATATCGGCTAATTCATAAAGTTCAACTCTTCGGCGAATATTTATCCGCCAGAAGATCATTAACCACAACCCCTGCCATGGTAAGCCCGAAAATAGAGGGAATGAACGATATGCTGCCGAGGATGACACGCCGGTGTTCACAGGAGAAGCGCTGATCATCCCTGTTGGGGCAGATACAACTCCCCTTGCAGCCGCCATCCTTGATCTCCTGTTCCCGGTACTCCTCGGTGGAGAAGACCACCTTGACCCCGCGTTCAATCCCCTGCTTCTTCAGGAGTTTCCGCACCGAACGGGCCATACGGCACTTGTGGGTCTCGGAGATATCCGCCACCCTGATCCTGCCGGGGTCAAGCTTGGCTGCGGCTCCCATGCTGGAGATGATGGGAATCCCCCGCTCCCGGCAACTCCTGATGAGATGGAGCTTGCTCGTGATATGGTCGATGGCGTCCACCACGTAGTTGTAATCGGCGGAGAGGAGAAAATCGCAGTTTTCGGCGGAATAAAAATCCTTGTAGGGGACGATGTCGGCCTGCGGGTTGATCAGCCGCATTCTCTCCGCCATCACCAGGGTTTTGGCCCTGCCGATTGTGCCGTCCATGGCATGGATCTGGCGGTTGACATTGGTCAGGCAGATGTCGTCGAAATCGACGATGATGATCCTGCCGATGCCTGCCCTGCAGAGGGCCTCGGCAGCGTAACCGCCGACCCCTCCGAGGCCGAACACCGCTACGGTGGAATCTCCCAGTTTTCTGACCCCATCCGGGCCTATCAGAAGCTCGTTACGGGAAAAGCGGTGGAGATTGGACATATGAGACCTCGATTAGTTTACAGGCGCAACAGCCGCTCCGTATTCCGGGTAGTGACAGCCGCAAGTTCAATCAAACCGACCCCCTTGATCCCTGCGACCTTTTTCGCGGTTTCCAGAAGGTATGCCGGCTCGTTCGCCTTTCCCCGGAACGGCTCAGGGGTCATATCCGGGGCATCGGTCTCGAGAACGAGATGTTCAAGGGGAACGGACCTCACCAGTTCGATCGGTCTTACTGCGTTCAGGTAGGTAACCGGTCCGGCCACGGCAATGGCAAATCCCAGCCGGATACACTCCCATGCGACTTCGGGGCTCCCGGAAAAGGCGTGCATTATCCCGCCGACCTGTTCCGCCCGTTCCTCGCGAAGTATCTGGAGTAAGTCCCGGAAGGCCCGGCGGCAATGGATAAGGAGCGGCAGCCCCATGCGGACCGCCTGCCGCAACTGACCGCGGAAAGCCTGAAGTTGCCGTTCCCGGGGGATCCCGGGCAACATGTAATCGAGCCCGATCTCGCCGATTGCGACAGCCCCCGTTGCCTGGCGGCCAAGCTCTTCCGGAACTCCCTCATGGTAAAGCCCGGCAAGCATCGGATGGAGGCCGAAGGCCGGGAATATTCCCTCCCCTGCTTCGGCAAGAGATGCGATCTTCCCCCAGCCGTCCGGGCCGACTGCGGGGACGACGAACCTGTCGACTCCGGCCATCCGGGCATTGCCGATAACTTCCGGCAGACGGTCAAAGAGAAGAGGGTCGTCCAGATGACAATGGGTGTCGATGAACATGAGCGGGATTTCCCCCTTTGATCCTCTGCAGCCTCTCTGGCATAGCTTTATTCAGTTTCAAATGTACCATTTCCGTGAGAAAAGGGAAGGAGTTTGTGCGCCGATAACGGCGGGTTTGCGACGAATAACGGACGAACATATTTTTGTTGCCCTTTCCCCAGTTAAAATGCTAACTTGGTAAAGTACTTCGAAGGGCGGAGATACCCATCTTCGCCTTTCTTTTGTCCATTCCGCTGGGAAAGAAACCAGGAGCATTTCAATTGGAAAAATATAACAGGAAAGAGATCGACTGCAGACGCACATTTGCCATCATAAGCCACCCGGATGCAGGCAAGACAACCATCACGGAGAAGCTTCTGCTCTTCGGCGGGGCCATCCAGCAGGCGGGCGAGGTGAGGGCGAGAAAGAGCGCCCGCCACGCCACCTCCGACTGGATGGAAATGGAGAAGCAGCGGGGCATTTCGGTCACCTCTTCGGTGATGAAGTTCAATTACAACGGCTTTGAGATCAATCTTCTCGACACCCCCGGCCACAACGACTTTTCCGAGGATACCTACCGGGTGCTGACCGCCGTGGACTCGGTCCTCATGGTGATCGACTCGGTCAAGGGGGTGGAGAGCCAGACAAAGAAGCTCCTGGAGGTCTGCCGCCTGCGCCACACCCCGATCATGACCTTTATCAACAAGCTCGACCGGGAGGGGCGCGAGCCTCTCGATCTCCTGGATGACATCGAGAACAATCTGAAGATTCAGTGCGCCCCCATGACCTGGCCGATCGGGATGGGGAAGCGTTTCCGCGGCACCTACCACCTCTACACAAAAGAAATAACCTTTTTCGATCCGGAAGCGGAAAAGGGGACGGGCCGCATCGTCACCGTCCAGGGTCTTACCGATCCACGTCTCGATGAACTTCTGGGCTCCCAGGTGGAGGAACTCCGCAACGACGTGGAACTTCTCGAAGGGGCGGCCCATCCCTTCGCGGAGGAGGCGTATCTTGCCGGTCGCCAGACCCCTGTCTTTTTCGGCAGCGCCATCAATACCTTCGGCGTACAGCAGCTCCTCGACACCTTCGTCACCCATGCGCCGCCTCCCCTGCCGCGGGAGACCGAGACCCGGTTTGTCTCCCCCAGCGAGGAGCCTTTCACTGGCTTCACCTTTAAGATCCAGGCCAACATGGACCCGGCCCACCGCGACCGGATCGCCTTCTTCCGCATCTGCTCCGGGAAATTCACCCGCGGCATGAAGGTCAGGCATTTAAGGCTCGGCCGCGAGGTGCAGATCAACAACGCCACCATCTTCATGGCCCAGGACCGGA
>JBGPID010000059.1:0-11657 GCA_041484725.1 Geobacteraceae bacterium
CATGACACCAACGGCAAACTCCCCCGCCGGGTCCCCCTCGTCCCGGAATTCCCGGAGCGCCCCGCTATAGTCTCCCTGCCTGTACGCGGCCAACCCGGAATCGCCGGCGCAGCCGCCGAGAAACAGGTTGAAGAGCAGGCCGGGGAGCAGAAGCAGAGCGGCCGATATGCGGATCAGGATATTTCCCCCACGGTTGACAAGCATTACGATGCCCCACCGGCTGTAATCCGGCCGATCGAAAAAGGTTTTCACAACTTGCTAGCCGACGCTGTAGAAGTCGCTCCCCGCTACCCCGCAGAACTCGCAGGACGGGGGCGGGCTCCCGGCGACGGTGTGGCCGCAGACCGGGCAGATATAGTATTCCACCTCCTCGACCCCTTTTCCAAGCCTGTCCAACGCCGCCGTATAGAGCCCGGCATGGACCTTCTCCACCCCATTGGCATAGACAAAGGAACGGAGCGCCATGGTAGCCCCTTCCTCCTTGGCGTCGGCGATCATTGCCGGATACATCGTTTTGAACTCGTGCGTCTCGCCGGCAATGGCCTCCATCAGGTTCTCACGGGTGGAGCCGATGCCATTGAGGGCCCGCAGGTGGTTGTGGGCATGGATGGTCTCAGCCTCGGCCGCGGCCCGGAAGAGCTTCGCCACCTGGGGAAAGCCATCCTTTTCCGCCTGTTGGGCAAAGGCCAGATACTTGCGATTGGCCTGTGATTCGCCGGCAAAGGCGTCTTTCAGATTCTGCATGGATTTTGTTCCGTTCGCCATGTTTTCCTCCACGTTATTTAATTCAGTATCGATAAGTAATAATTATAGCAGAATCCTTCGCGATTATCATCAAAACACGCGAGCCGATTTTCTATCGATTTTATTCTGTTCATTAAAATTCAGAAATACATGCCGTTTGCATGTAACCTGGCACGTATTTACTTACCTGTGTATTAGCATTATTTACTTCGCAGTATATGTGTGATAGTGTTTACCAAGATCAATTTATCTATTTATTTGAAGGAGATTATAATGTAATGATCAAGGATGACACGAAAGAGCAGATCCCTCTTTTCGAGGTTACAGAGATAAATAAAGAAACGCCTCTCTCCCCGGCGATGAAGTCGTCTGTAAAGGCGAAAATGAAAGAAGAGCCGGCTGCAATAAAGCCGGTGAAATCCGCCAGGGGAAAAGCATCGACTGCAATAGAAGAGAGAGGGTCAAAGCGCGGCGGAGCGAAAAGAATCGTAAAGGGTTCGGTGTCGGGGCAGGTGCCCGAGGGTGATGTGCGGCTTACCGCCAACATCCGTGATGAACTGCACCTGAAGCTAAAGATAGCCGCTGCCCGTCGCCGCACCACCATCGGCGAACTGCTTGAGGAACTCGTGGAGAAGTACCTGTAGGGCAGAACCCGCGTATATGCCAACCTCGGTTTTCCCAGATTCCCATCACTTTTTCTTCGCGCGCTGAATTTTATCTATCCTGAGACATACCTGTTTATCTATCTATAAACGTACCTATATAATATATAACTTTTAATACAGCAATATATGACTTATTTTATTATGTACTGAGTTAACTTGTAAGGTCGTGCCTTCTGTCCGGAAACAGACCCGTGCGCCGCGGTTTCAACCGTTGCGGAAAGGCCGGTTCAGATGGGAGTTACTCGAATGGTCAACCTTTGCTAAATTCCAGGTTGACAAGCCTCTCCCCCTATGCTAATGAAAAATGTGGAGGAGATATAATGCGAACTGCCATTACAGCCATCGCGGACCGGATTGTCAGCGGCGGTAATATAACCGGTGAAGAAGCGCAGATGCTCACTGAAATCAAGGGTTCCGACCTCTTCTTCCTTTTTGCCGAGGCAAACCGCATCAAGGAGCGCTTCATCGGCGGAAAGGTCTACCTCTGTTCCATCGTCAATGCCAAATCGGGACGCTGTCCGGAGAACTGTGCGTTCTGTGCCCAGTCGGTCCACCACAAGACCGCGGCGCCGCTCTTTGCCCTGGTGGACGAGGAAAAGATGGTTGTCGGCGCCAGGGAGGCGGAGGCAAACGGCTCCACCTGCTACGGCATCATCACGAGCGGCACCGGCATCGCAGGGGGAGAAGAACTGGAACGGATCTGCCGGGCGGTGCGACGGATCAGGAAGGAAACGGCCATTACCCCCTCCTGCTCCTTGGGGATCATCACCGCGGAAACAGCTTTGGCCCTGAAAGAGGCGGGTGTGGAAACCTATCATCACAACCTGGAGACAGCGCGCTCCTTTTTTCCGGGAATCTGCACCACCCATGACTACGAGGATGATGTAGGGACGGTCCGGATCGCCAAGCTGGCGGGGATGAAGGTCTGCTGCGGAGGTATTTTCGGCCTGGGTGAATCAGCTGGACAGCGTGTGGAACTGGCGCTGACACTGCGGGAACTGGACGTCGACTCGGTCCCCCTCAACTTTCTCAACCCCATCCCAGGGACACGCCTTGAAGGGGCCGATTTCATTAACCCACTCGACTGCCTGGCGACCATCGCCATCTTCCGCTTCATCCTTCCGGCAAAAAGGATCTCTGTTTGCGGCGGCAGGGAAAAGAACCTGCGCGACCTCCAGTCCTGGATGTTTCTTGCCGGGGCAAGCGGCACCATGATCGGCAATTACCTCACAACCACAGGGCGCCCACCGGAGCAGGACTGGCAGATGCTCAAGGACCTTGGGCTGGAAGTGGCGTCGGATAATTCGAATTGGTCACCATAAGGTTGTGCTTAATGGCAGGAAAAGGAATATTCATTACCGGCACCGATACCGGGGTGGGGAAGAGCATCGCCGCTGCCACCCTTGCCCGGCTCCTTCATGAGCGCGGGGTGAATGTGGGGGTGATGAAACCGGTAACAAGCGGCTGCCGCGAGAAGAACGGCCGTTTCGTTTCGGAGGACGCGGAGCTTCTTGCCTGGGGTGCGGGGCTTGACCGGGTTGACGCCGATGTCGCTCCCTACCTCCTGCGGGAGCCCATCGCCCCTGCGGAAGCGGCCGGCCGCGAAGGTGTGCGGATCGACTTCCAGTACATCGGCGAGGCCTTTGCGCGGCTCATTTCCCGGCACGATTTCGTGATCGTGGAAGGCGCGGGCGGACTCATGGTCCCTCTGGCCGGTGGGCTCCTCATCGCCGACCTGGTCAATCATCTCTCTCTCCCCCTTCTTGTCATCGCCCGGCCGAATCTCGGCACCGTTAACCAGACTCTTCTTACATGCTTTGCGGCAAGGCAACTGGGGATCGCCGTGAGCGGAGTGATAATCAACAACTACCCGGAGCAGCCGGGTATTGCCGAACAATCCGCCCCGCACCTGATCGCCTCGCTTGCCGGGGCCCCACTCCTGGCTATTTTCCCTCATCTGGAGGGAGACGACCTCCGGGAGGTCGTGGCAAGGCTTGCGACCAGACTTGCCGGGGAACCGGCGACACGAATCCTGCTGCGGGAGATCGGGGCCTTTTGAACTTTCACCGTAAACCCTGACGCTGAAGGGTAAGGGGACGACCAGAAGATAACTTCCTTGGACCGGAACTCTACACTTCAGTTTTTGAGAATTTCTATGTGTCCTCTGTGGTAAAATAAATGGAGTTGAAAGCAATGGACACGAAAACCCTGCAGGAGTACGACCGTAGCTTTGTCTGGCACCCTTTCACTCAGATGCGGGAGTGGGAGGGGGATGACCCCCTCGTCATCGTCCGTGGCGAAGGGTCATGGCTCATCGACTCGGAAGGCAACCGCTGGCTGGACGGGGTCGCCTCAATCTGGACCAACGTCCATGGTCATTGCCGCAGGGAGATAAACGAAGCGGTCAAGGCGCAGGTGGACCGGCTGGAGCATTCGACCCAACTGGGGCTTGCCAACGACCAGGCGGCGCTGCTCGCCAAGCGGCTCGTGGAGATCGCCCCGCCGGGTCTTTGCAAGGTTTTCTACTCCGACAACGGTTCCACCGCCATGGAGGTCGGCATAAAGATGGCCTTCCAATACTGGCAACACCGGGATAAGCCCGGGAAAACCCGCTTCATCTCCTTCAAAAACGCCTACCACGGCGACACTGTCGGCTGCATGAGCGTTGGCGGCATCGACATCTATCACGAACTGTACCGCCCTCTCCTCTTTCCCGCCATCCATGCCCCCTCCCCTTACTGTTATCGCTGCGCGCTAACTTTGGCGCGGGACTGTACAAGGTGCGGTTTTCTCTGTCTTGCGGAGCTGGAGCGGCTCATGGCTGAGCATGCCGGTGAACTGGCCGGTCTCGTGATCGAACCTGTCGTCCAGGGTGCTGGCGGCATGATCGTCCAGCCGGACGGGTTTGTCCGCTGCGTACGCGAACTGTGTGACCGCTACGATATACTCATGATCGCCGACGAGGTGGCGGTCGGCTTCGGCCGCACAGGCCACATGTTCGCCTGCCAACGTGAAGGTGTAACCCCCGACATAATGGCCCTCTCCAAGGGGATCACGGCGGGATATCTGCCGCTTGCCGCGACACTCACCACGCAACGGGTCTATGACGCCTTTCTCGGGGAGTACAGTGAGTTGAAGACCTTCTTCCACGGCCACACCTTCACCGGCAATCCCATTGCCTGCGCCGCTGCCCTGGCGAGTCTCGACATCTTTGCGAACGAGCGGCTGCTCGACCTGCTCCCGCCAAAAATCACCTACCTGAAAAAACGGCTTCGGGATATGGCGGGTTTGGAGCACGTGGGTGACATCCGCCAGGCGGGAATGATCGGCGGCATCGAACTGGTACGCAATAAAGATACGGGCGAACCGTTTGCTTGGGAGGAGCGGATCGGCGTAAAGGTCTGCCGGGAGGCGAGGAGGCACGGCCTGTTCCTCCGGCCCTTGGGCAACGTGATCGTTGTTTTCCCTCCCCTCGCCATTTCCATAGAAGAGTTGCACCTGCTCATGGATGGCATTGAGAGCTCGATCCGCACAGTGACCGGCTTACCGTGATAGAATCTATTCAGGTTGATAGACTGAAGGGAATAATAGTCTGATCAGAATTTACCGCCGAGCATATCCGCATTTATGACATACCCGCTCTGCCCCTTGGAATTTGCATCCTTGAATTCAGGTGTGACGGTCGGTATGGTAAAATGCAGCTTCCCCTTCTCCACCATGGCCAGGGATCTGCTGGGTGTGGCCAGTCCGACGACTGCACCGACCAGAACACCACCGGCGGCGCCGTAACCCATATAATCCAGGTGACTCCCCATCCTCTTGGTAAAGGCCATCACCGCTGCGCCCACCAGGGTACCGGCCAAACCGCCGTAAAGGGCATCCTGGAGGGTTTCCTTGAAGGCGCTTTCCAGCGCTGAACAGGGCACTGCCCAGAAAAACAGAACCATGGCCGACAAAACCGCCTTCACATTCCGCTTGTAGTTTCTCATTAAGCTCTCCACCCCGACATGATTGTAGCTTTAATGAGTATAGCAAATTGGGGGATAGATTTGCACGCATTTTCAGCTACCTGTAACTTGCTGAAATGACAGCTTTACAGAAACTTTAAGTGTGTTATTGTAAAATTATAATTACAGGAAGCTTGCATGTTCGGGGTGACTTATTACGTCGAATTACCTTAGGTATTTCCTCACCAGCTGCAATTCGTCCTCCCTGCTCTGGACCAGATTGTTCAGCCGTGCATCGAGCACCATATCGAGGAGCTCCCGGAAGCGTGGCCCGGCCGGTACCCCCAACTCCCGGAGTTCCCTGCCGGTTATGAAACTGCGAATGTTCTGCAACTGGGTGAAATAGAGCGAGATAAATTTTTTCACCCCCCCGCTGTCGGTCTTGGCCATCATATAGAGAAGGAGTTCCACAGGCAGTTCCTTCAGCCAATGGTAAATATCGCTCCGCTTCACCTTAGGGCCGCGCACGGCACTTCTCTGCATGATTTCGAGTACTTCCCCGGCTTTCTTGCGCATCTCGAAGAGCTTTCTCTTGTAATGCTCGTTAACGGCCAGCCTGTTGCAGGTCACCATGAACTGGTCATCGGTCAGCGACTCACAGAGGGCGAGAAAAAAGACCGCCCATTTCTCACCGGGGCGCTCCAGGAAAAGGAGTTCGAACCAGGAGACGATCTTTTTCGCCTCATCAAGTACCTTGCGTGTCCCGTGGTTCATCTTCAACTCAGGATTGATGAAGCGCAACAGTCCCAGTTCGTTCATCCGTTCCACTGCCCGCATGGGCTCTTTTTCCCGAAGGATATGGACCAGTTCGGCAAGGAGCCGCTTGCCGCCGAGTTTGTCCAGAAAATCCATTCTTACGGCATTCTTGATCAGGTTCTCGGTATGCTTGGCTATGTGGAAATCGAGTCTCTGTTCGAAGCGGATCGCCCGGAACACCCGGGTCGGGTCTTCGACAAAGGAGAGATTATGGAGGACCCGTATCAACTTTTCCTGGATATCCCTCTGGCCGCCATAATAGTCGATCAGATGGCCGAATTCCGGGCTGTTCAGCTGGACAGCCAGGGTATTGATGGTGAAGTCGCGCCGGTAGAGGTCCATCTTCAACGAAGAGCGCTCCACCGTGGGGAGTGCACCGGGTGAAGCGTAGTACTCCAGGCGTGTGCTCGCCACGTCGATCTTGAAGTCGTCGGGGAAAACGATCACCGCGGTGCCGAATTTGTCATGGCTCTTGACACGAAAGCCGAACTCACGGGCGAATGTTTCGGCGAACAGGATACCATTCCCCTCAACAGTGACGTCGATATCGTCATTCTCGATGCCGAGCAGCAGGTCGCGGACAAACCCGCCTACTACATACACCGGCAGGTCCAGTTCCTTCCCTACCCTGCCGAGGTCGCGGAGAATCTGCACGACACGGGGAGAAAGGAGCTTGTTCATCATCCGCTCGACTTCCCGGCTGCGGACCGGAAGGTTGTCCCGGGCCAGGTCGTAGAGATCTTCGCCGCCGTACATGTAGCGCAGCAGGTTGGTGCGGGTGACGATGCCGACCAGAGCGCCATTTTCGAAGACCGGCATGAGCCGCCGGTCATGGCCGACGATGTAATCCTGGATCTCGACGATGGGGGTGTCCGGAGCGGCTTTCACGAATTCCGTGTGCATGTATTCGCTGACCGGCAGCTCCCCGAGGGCGTGGTAGATAGCCTTTTCCACTATGTTACGGGAAATGATGCCGCACATGCGCCCTTCATCCATGACCGGCATGGCATTGACATTGTAGCGGGTCAGGAGATCCCCTGCCTCGGCAAGTGTGGTGGATGCGGGAAGGGTTTTTACCGGAGCCGACATGATATCTCTGGCAACCCGACGGGGGTTGACCCGGTTGCGCAGGATCTGTTCCAGCTTGGCCAGCACCTGGAGAAGGGTCAGCTCCTTGATCGTGGCTGAAGCGGCGGTGGCATGGCCGCCGCCGCCGAAATCCTGCAAGATTTCGCCCGCGTTGACCTCGGGGATTCGGCTCCGGGCGACGATATAGACCCGGCTCCCCATGCCGACCACTATAAACAGGGCTTGGAGGTTCTCGATGTCGCGCATCATGTGGGCCAGCACCGCAATGTCGCCGATGTAGTGGTCTATCGACGCATGGGCGATGGATACCGCCACACCTTTCAGGTCGGTGGTCTTAAGCGATTTTAAAAGGTCATTCAAGAGCGACACCTGTTCGGCGGTCAGTTCCTGGGTGATGAAATCGGCCACCGTATTGAGGTTGGCGCCCCGCTCCAGGAGCCAGGCAGCGGCCTGATAATCGTCCACTGTGGTGGAGGGGAAGATGAGACTGCCGGTGTCTTCGTAAACACCCAGCATCATGAGGGTAGCCTCGGTGGAATTCACCACGACCTTTCTGTCGCGCAGCATCAGGGTGAGGATAGTGGTGGACGAGCCGCAATCGCGGATCACCCCGCCGCTCGGAATGATGTCGCCGGACGATTCCGGGTGGTGGTCATAGATATGGACTTCAAGCCCCGGTTTATTCAGGATTTCGGCAAACCGTCCGATCCGCGATGAGTGCTGACAGTCAACCAGGATCAGGCGGGTTACCAGGGAGAGATCGAGGTCTTTGAGGCGGGTAAAATTCAGGACATAACTGGTGGATTTCAGGAAGAAGTCGCGCATGCTCTTCTCCTGCGATCCGGCGAAGACCATAGCCGCATGGGGATAAAGCTTGCTGGCGGCGACCATCGCGCCGAGGCAGTCGAAGTCGGCATTTACGTGGGTTGTAATGACATCCATGTTCAGGAAATGCGCCTTTTCCGCAATATCTGCGTAAGTCTTCTGGATTTCTTGTGCGGCGTAGCTCTGCTACGCCTCCGCGTCATCCCTCGACAGCCTTGATCTTGCGAAAAATTCGCATTTCCGCATAATCTAAACATAAGAGTTCCTGTCCGATTCATCTTTCCAATATCTACGATACCGTAAGTGCGGCGTAAGCAACTACCTGTCGGTTATCCCCCGTCACGTCGCCGCTGGTGGCATAGCTCACCAGCCTCGCCTGCCGCGCCCCCAGTTGCAGGGCCGCCACCAGCATTACCGTCGCCGGGATGACCCCGCACATGGTGATCCCCTTGTCGCGGCAGACCTGCAAGAGCCCTTCCGGATTCAGGGCCAGAATCTCCCTAAGCGCCTCATCGTCCTTGACACGGGCGGCTTTGGCTGATTCGTAGTGGGTCATGTCGGAGCTGGCTACGATCAACACCTCGTCATCGTATTCTCCGATCGCCGCGGCAATACCGCTCCCCAGCGCCGTGCAGGAGGCAAAATCGCCGAATCCGAGACAGAGCGGCACGATGGTGACATCCGCTCTGACAAACTGGAGAAAAGGGAGCTGCACCTCCAGGGAATGCTCGTAGTGGTGAGCAGTGGTGTCTTCCTGGACAAGCGGAGCATGAATTCTCACCAGTTCGGCCAGGCGGGTATTGACGCTGACCGCGCCAAGCGGCGTAATCCACTCCCCTTCGGCATAGAGGGCAGCCCTCGCGCCGATACCGTGATGATTGGGTCCCAGGATGATAACGCTCCGGGGAACTGCCACCTCCCCGTAAACCTTACCCGCAACTGCGCCCGAATAGATATACCCGGCATGGGGAGCGATTATCCCAACTACCTTCTCCCCATTGCGTGGTGAGCCGACAAAACTTTTCAGCTCCGCGCGGAGCATTGCCGCATCACCTGTATAAAACTGTCCGGACACTGCCGGCTGACGAACCATGATCGCCTCCCGATTCAGCATTATTCCGTACTATTTACATTCAGCCCCGGCAGCGGCAGTTCCTCCTGCTGCTCGAGCAGATCGCGGGCCGTCAGTTCCTGGACCTCTTTCAGGGTCGGCAGGCTGGCCAGGTCCTTCAGGTTGAACGACTCCAGGAACTCGCGGCTCGTTCCATATATGAGCGGCCTGCCCGGGATATCCTTTTTCCCCAGAATCCGGAGCATTTTTTTTTCGAGGAGTGTCTTCAGTACCCCGCCCGAATCCACCCCCCGCAGGTACTCCACTTCGGCGCGTGTTATCGGCTGCCGGTAGGCGATAATGGCCAGAGTCTCCAGGGAAGAGTTGCTGAAGCGATACGGGCGGCTGCGGTTGAGCCGCCGCAGATAATCGGCGTTTTCAGGCCGGCTGCGCAACTGCCAGCCGCCGGCCACTTCCGCCAGGTAAATCCCCCGCGTCCCCTCCCCGTATTCCGCAAGCAGTTCTGCAACCGCAGCGGATATATCTCGCCGGTCATGTTCTTCAAGAATAGAACAGAGTCGGTCCAATGTCAAAGGGGTGTCGGCGACAAACAAAAGGCTCTCGACCACCGATTTAAGCGAAGTCACGGTCAAGGTCCTCCTCCGTAACCGCCTCTGCGGCGGCATCAAGAAACGTGGGAATTACCAAGATGGAGCCAAAACTCCGGGCTTGGGCGAGCCGCACCATGTTCAGCCGGCACAGCTCCAGAATGGCGAGAAATGTTATAATTACCTGTTCCCTGGTTGCGCTGCCGATGAACAGATTCTCAAAAACAGCCGCGTCCGTCCCCTGCAGAAGGAGAAGCAGCTCGTTGATACGGTCGGCGATACTTAAGCCCTCCGCTCCGACCTCGTGAAAAGTCTGTTCCGGCACGGTCGCCAGGACCCTGCGGAATGCCTCGATAAGTTCAAACAGCTCTACCTCGAGCCGTTCCTGCTCCGGCTCGATTTCCGCAAGCTCCGGCGCCGCGAAGTCACGGACAAAGGTGTCCCTGCCGAGCAGCTCCCGCTGGGCGAGGGAAACGGCTGCCTCCCTGTACTTCTGATATTCAAGGAGCCTGCGCACCAGTTCCGCGCGGGGATCTTCCAAGTCCTCCTCACCGATCTCCTCGTCAGGGGGGAGCGGCAGGAGCATCCGCGATTTGATCTGGATGAGGGTTGAGGCCATGACCAGAAAATCGCCGGCGATGTCGAGGTTGAGTTCCTGCATCACATCGAGATAGTCGAGGTATTGGCGGGTAATGGCAGCGATGGGAATATTGTAGATATCGACTTCGTTCTTCTTGATCAGATGCAGCAGGAGATCGAACGGCCCCTCGAAGGCCTCGGTCCTGATCGTATAGACGGTCTGGTAGCTGTCAGGAAAAAGTATGATGTCCGCGGGGGAAGCGACTGTCATTCCGCTGCTCCTTTAATCAGGCTGAAGGCCGAAGGCTGAAGACTGAAGGAAGAAAATGAGGTAGATAGGCTGAAGGTAACTTAAGAATATAGTTTTCTACCTTCAGCCTTCAGCCTAATCACCTGTTTTTTAGAGCTTAATTGCCTTTCTTACTTCCTGCATTGTCCTGGTAGCCTCTGCGGCAGCCCGGCGGTTCCCTTCCGCGAGGACCTGTTCGACCAGTTCCGGCTGTGTCGCCAGATCCTGGCGCCTTTCACGGAACGGGGCCAATTCGGCGACCACGTTCCGCGCCAGGATCTTTTTGCAATCCACGCAGCCGATCTCGGCGCCGCGGCACTCGCTTACGATCCGGGCGCGCTCCTCTTCCGGGGTATAGAGGCGGTGGAGGGAGAAGGCCACGCAGCGGTCCGGTTCGCCCGGATCGGTGCGGCGCGGGCGTTGCACGTCGGTCACCATCGACATGATCTTCTTCCCTGTCTCTTCCGCTGTTTCGGAAAGGAAAATGGCGTTGCCGTACGACTTGCTCATTTTCCGGCCGTCGAGGCCCAGGACCTTGGGATTCTCGGTCAAAAGGGCGGCCGGTTCGGGAAAGACCTCGCCGTACAGGTAATTGAAGCGGCGGGTGATCTCCCGGGTGATCTCCAGATGCGGCAGCTGGTCATGCCCGACCGGCACCCGGGTCGCTTTGTAGACGATGATATCCGAGGCCATAAGCACCGGATAACCGAGAAAACCGAAGGTGGAAAGGTCCTTTGCCGAAAGGTTTTCCCGCATCTCCTTGTAGGTGGGGTTGCGTTCCAGCCAGGAAACGGGGGTGATCATGGAAAGGATCAGGTTCAGCTCGGCGTGTTGCGGCACCCGGCTCTGCAGGAAGACGGTGCTCTTCTCCGGGTCGATGCCGAAGGCGAGCCAGTCTAGCACCATTTCATAGGTATTCTCTACTATCCCTTCGGTGTTTTCATATTCGGTGGTCAGCGAGTGCCAGTCGGCAGCGAAAAAGAAACATTCGAATTCATCCTGCAGCTTCTGCCAGTTGGCCAGAACGCCGTGGTAATGACCCAG
>JBGPID010000060.1:0-11631 GCA_041484725.1 Geobacteraceae bacterium
CTTTTCCGCCCTGGTGGCGTCAATCTTCGGGCTTGCTTGTGCGGCGTACCAGTGTACGCCTCCGCACAACCCCTCGATTTCCTTGCCAGGACGAAAAATTCCTCGTTTCCGAATTGGAAACCAATAGTGTCTCATCCAGAGTTTCCGGATGGACACTAAATAGAAGCTGCTAGATTCTCCTTTCTGGAGAATGTAGACTTGACCTCAATGAATGTTGCTGGATTCCTGATCGAGCCCGGAATGACGGACGAAAGCCAGTGAATGTTGTGGGTCGTTATTATGAGCAGTTTTGCCGAGTGAAAAATGATCAAAATTTACTCCCCGAATGATGAAGTTGAATCGTCCATAATTCGCGCGACCCCTTTTCTATGCCTCGTTTTACTATATTCGCCCCTAATCCAAGGGGACATTGTCTAACACGCCAGGCGGGACCTCTTTCCCGAAAGGCTGCACGTATTTCTGGCCAATTGCTTCCGTCAGAAGCTTTTTAAAGGTGGCAAACTTGACATCCAAATCCGTGGCTGAGTTGCTCCCCCCCGGAATTGTAAGCTGCATTTTCGCAGGCGGCTCTTCAAGGGTCAGTGGTGTCAGATTGCGCAATTGATCGAAGGTTTGTGCGATATAGAAGGCGCGGACAAGATACTGTTTTGATTTTATCGACTGTCGCAGTTCGAAAACGAGCGCTCCTCCCGGAGCGCAAAAGTCCGGTTGATAGCCGGGCAGCGTCCAGTGAAGGTGAAGAAGTCCCGCCAATCCGGCCACATAGTAATCGGAACTGATAATTACGAGGACCTGTGATTTGCCGTTCCCAAATGCTCCGGGAAGGTGACTGCCCAATGTGGCTTGAATCATGGAGCGAAGTACGTGGGAGGCAGCGTTCGAGCTCTGCACCTTGTTGATATAGGGCGGAAGCATTGCAATATTAATCTGTAGGACATTAAGCCGGGTCTGCTGGGAAAGGGTATCCAACGAAAGTTTGCCCCAAGCCACATCCTCGAGCGGGAAGCCATCAGCGTATTGCATGACAAACGGGTCGTTTGCTGAAGTCGTTGTAGCAAGTCCACCGACATTAATAGAACCTCCTGCATTCGTTATAGGTGTATAGGCAGTAAGAGTAATTGGTTGAGAGGTTGGATCAACCGAGCCTGGCGGAGAGAGCACACTACGAATCAGGGAAAGCTCGCCGCTGTAAGCGGACGCTATTGCTGCTCCACTACCGTAAATTCCTTTAGCTTCGGCCACGGCGCGATCAGGGTCAACTGTCGCCACATTTGCCGCAATGGGATCGAACACCGGATCGGTTGTGCCAAGTTCGTATGAGTGTACCGGCACTGTTGCACCCGGGATCAACCCTTCCCCGAATTTGCCAGCAGTAACGTTGGAGCGTTGAATGGAATTGGCGCGGAAATACAAACGATGTATATCTGTCTCAGCATTGCCCGACAGAAGCCCTTCGTGGAGCAGATAATCGTGGAAGTAGGAGCCGAGTAGACGGGCCGCCTCCTGTCCGTGGGGGGTCAGGTAGCCCGTCGGGACCCCGACGAAGTCAGGGTAAGTATTAGCTGAAAACTGGGCCAAGGTGGCTGGGGCAATTGTGGATGAGCGTATGCTATGGCGGCCAAAGATGATGATCTGCTTAAGAGTAGTGCCATCATCTGCATCATTAATTGTTTGTGCCGGGACCGGGACTGCGCTGGCGAGCGAAAGCAACAGACCTAGCAGAATAAACATACATTTGAATGGATTCACGGTGCACCTCCCAAGATATTTCTGGTAACTATATTGTTGTTCGGCAATATTAAGAATATTTTTGTTGGTTACGCACTTCTCTCCAGAGTGGAAAAGGGGAAATTTGCTTGAAATAGTTCGTCGATTTAAAATTCTCTTTTCAAGGCTTGACCTCTTAATTCTTCTTTCCCACTGAAAAACATCCGGATAACCTTCTCTCTGCCGATGGCGCGGACCAGTTCCCGCATGGCGCAGTAGACAAAGAAGAGCACCGCAAGCCACATCTGAATCAGCCAGAAGTGGGGCCAGACGGTCTCAGTCAGCAAATGCCGGTGCGCTTCCATTAGGCTTCCGTGTTTCAACAACAACGGTACGATAAGCTCCAGGCATTGGAGAAGAAGCGCGGCCAGAAAATAGATAAGGCATTTCCAGGACGCGTTATAGATCAACTGCCGATCTGGAAATCTGTTCACAAAGGGGAGTTTGTCAACGACCAGCACCACTTTGCCGACCAGGTAGGCGCCAATTACAGCCGAGCCGAAACCCGTCCAGGAGATGCCGTATTCGCTCAGGATCAGCCGTTTTGTGACCAGGATAAGGGTGAAGGCAATCAAGAAGAAAATCGTCGGCGGGAGGATTTCAATAACATCGTGCTTGATGGTTTTCAACAGCTTCATGGGTGGCCTCTCTTGGCGCCGGGTTGTCGTAACCGGTCGCCGTTATTTTACCGGAGGGGCAGGTATAACATCGAGCTTCCAGTATACCGGAAGTTCCTTGAACGAATCCGATGAAATGCCTCCTGGCTTCGTGAATGGGTAATTGTACGTAACCAGCAGAAAGAAGACCAAGCCGAGAAATGCCGCCAGAGAGCCGATCATAACGGCATGGTGTCTTTCATCCGGTATATCTAAAAAGCAGAGAAAAAGCAGGTAGAGGACTGTGCCGCCGATCAGCGTCAACCATATCGGAGGGCGAAGGTTATGTCTGCCGCCGATTATCCGGTTATGGCGCAGCCCGCTGTATTCGGACAGTTGTCTGACGGTCTCCTGATGGAGTACCAGTTCACCGTTGTTACGGGGTTTAAAGGTCAGAATCAGCGATTTGATGCGGTTAAGCAATTGGTGAGCGTTATCATCCTGCCTGGATTGGGCCAGTTTCGGCCATTCGTCCTTGATGACAACCTGCACGTACTGGCGTATGAGATTTTTTGCCTCGGTTTTGACCGGTTCGGGGTACGCTTCCAGGTTACGATAGATGTTGTGCAGGGAATTGGCCTCTCTGAAAACGTTATCATCCACCTTGTCGTAATTTTGCCAGACCGCCACCGCCACAAAAGCCAGGATCAAGGCGAACACCACACCAATGGCGCTGGAGAATATCTCGCCGAACTCGGTATGCTCGGTAAAAAGCAACGGTTTGCAGAACCGCCGCACGATCCAAAGGGAGATGAGCGATAGGGCGACAAATAATGAAACCATCATCGCCGCCACGGCATAGGTAGAAAAATGGGAAAAGAATTCGATCATGGTAGCTGGGCAAAATGCAAACTGAAAAGCCTGATATCTCTGTAGCGTCTGTTCATAACTGCCCCCAGTATTGTTTGCTGATTCTGTGAAGTTTTGTTTGTGAACATCAATATGAGTTCACACTAGCGACAATATCCGCTTCCTCCATATGTCCAATGCCGCTCCAGTAAACAGGCCAGGTCGTGTAGGTAATAGGATTATAGGAATTGCCAAAAGGAGGATAAGTAACGGGAGTCAAGGAATTGTTTCCGGAATAATAATGGCCTCGGTAGAGTTTCTGTTTATCTTGATGCGTGACAAGCACCGGAGTAAGCTGCGTCAAAGATGCGTCCAGGGGACCGTGCGCGGAATACGCCGCCGAAAAAGTATAATAGCTGTTGAACTGTGCAGGATTAGTGGCGAGGTCATAGTTCAGGGAGCTGTAATCGGTGGGCTTGAATGTATCGCGGGCAATTGTGAAGACCTTGAAGGCAGGGTTATTGCCAAACCACGGACTTACGGCGGGCGTTATTTCAAGCACGTCGGAGGACGGCAGGATACGGTATTCGTCCATATGCGTATGCCCGGCAAGCGTCAGGGATATGATACCCGGATAGTTCGAAAGTATCTGCAGAAACCTTGTCTGATAAGCCGACCACCACATCATCGTGGCGCTTGTAATCTGCCCGTTGTTAACAGCGCCGGCTGTTTCACCGATAACCGCGCCGGGAGGCGCATGCATCAGGAGCCACACCTTTTTGCCTTTAACTTCGGCCGCGGCGAGTCTTGCATCAAGCCAGTCGAGTTCGGCGGCCACTATGCTGTCATTGGCATCCGGGCCGGAAGAGAAGTCCTGGCAAAACAAGATGGTATTGAGCCCTATAACCATCAGATTGGTTCCGGCAGGCTCAGCGGAATAATATCCTCCAATCGTGAATGTATTAAGAAATCCCTGATGATTTACTGTGCCGTTCAAAAACTTTGTATAATAAAGTTCTGCCGTATTTACAAGAAAACTGTTGTCCGGGGCCAAACTACTGCTATCCAGGACATTCGGTCCACAGCCCGAGTATGAATCGCCATTTCCAACAGCGAACATGACGGGAATGTTTCCGACCGACAATCTCACCTGGTCCATTAGAAAGGAAACCACCTTGTCGGTAAAGGCCTGCATCGCTGCAACGGCTGTAGCGTCCGGAGTCACCGGAACCGACTGTCCCAGGTTCCCATAATAATTAGCGTAAAACAATTGCGGGATGCCGTGGCTAAGAATGTCGCCGCTATAGATAATGAGCGGACTCGCTCCCAGGTTCCGCCTTATCCCTGAGAGCGCAAGCAGAAGCAAGGGGTAATTGGTATCTTCACCCCTTGCCGAAGGCGCTGTTATGAGGGACCCCTTGAAAATACCCGCCCACCCGCCGGCATCCGTGGAGTCAAGCGCCGGGAAAAGAGACTGGTCGTAAAAAGGATTGAAATGAACATCCGAGAAAACAACCACCCGAAAGTTGTTGCTGGTAGTGGTGGTGTTCCCACTGCCGCATCCGCTGTTCAATGCCCCAAGATAGATACAAGCGACTGTTCCGACCGAATATTTCACGAAATCCCGCCGGGTAAGGCCACGAACCATTGTTAAATCATCGCCAGTCGGAATCTCGCTGCTCTTTTTTGAATCGACGTTAGCCATAATATCATCCCTCGAATTGCTAAGACCTTGCTCTCATGATTCAGATTTACTTCTTGGAGTCGCATGTCCGGTTAATGTGAATGGAACACCGCAGCGAAAAGCCTCCCCGGAGCCTGGTTGCCTGATTCTGATAAACCTCCATGGGTTCGGCTTCCGGGGAGGGACTAGGGGTCAAACCTGCAAATTGCAAATTTGCAGATCCGACCCCTTTTTGATATAAGCACTATTCCTGCAGCAAGTTCAAAGTGGAGCACTCCATTGTTGCGCCTCTATTTTCCTACACCGGTGAGTTGTATGATCTCCGGTGTATCGGGGTCATTCGAGGGTATGGAAACCGTTGCCAGTTTGGTGAATACAGTTGTGGGTACAAAAGAAACCTGAAAGGTGCAGCTCTTGTTCGTTTTAAGGGTCTTTCCTGAACAGCGGTCCTTACCTGCCACAACTGTAAACTGCCCCAGGTCTGTTCCGCCGATGGAAGCGGTTCCCATCGTGAGATCGGCAATGCCTTTCGCTTTGCTATTCTTGACCGTAAAAGTTGCGACGGCCCTTTGCCCGACCTTTTTGGTCCCGAAATTTTTGTAGGCCGGGGTGACGACCAGGGTGGGATCACTGGTGAAGTTAGCGGTCACCGTTACATCACCGTTCATGGTAATGGTCGAGGTTGACTTTCCGGCGGTGGTTGTCCACCCGGCAATGGCAGAGCCGGCGGCAGGCGTGGCAACAAGGGTCACCTCCGTGCCGGGAAGATAGGTCGCTGAACATGGAGAACTATCGGCAGTGCAACTGTTAATACCAGAATAAGGGGTGCTTATTACGCTACCCGACCCGCTACCGCTCACATCGACCGTGAGGGTATAGGGAGCCGGGAGCGGCTTGATAAGCTCCGCATTGTATGCGCGAGAGGTTCTATCAGTGAGGGCGGGAATGCCGCCTGCTATCCTGTTTGCACCGACCGCATAGCCGCGGGATTTGGCGGCAGGGGATAGGGTGTCATGCGGGGCCGCAGGGTCCTCCTGGACCGCAGGGTCCACGTCGGTGACAAAGATTGAAACCGTATTGTTGTCGTTGCGCTTAATTTCAAAGGTGCGGAACTCCTGGGGGAAGTCCCGAAGCGAGGAGGTCTCCACCTCCCAGAAGCCGAATTCCGGGCCCTTGCCTGCAGGCGCGGGCTGCCGAGTGACGACGTTGATGTGACGATGCCCTGACATCCATAAGAGCAGGTTCGGGTAGTTATGGAGCGTCGCAAGGAGCATCGCATCGGATACGACAGTATAGGGGGTGATCGGGGCGAAATGCTCAATCGGATCACCCTCTTTACAGTTGGGAAAATCCGGCTGACAGTCGGAGAAGAACAGCGGAATGGGCGTGTCGTTGAGAATATTCGCCGGAGCTACGAGCGGGGCCGCGGGGACATTCAGATTAGGCCCTACCGGAATATGGGCGGTTATGATCATGAGCTTCCCCTCGGCCTGGCCCTGGTCAAGTTCATTGACAAGCCAGTCATATCGTGTCTGGTCCAGACAGGCCCGTGCGTACGAGCTGGCTGTGGGGTAGGGGTTCTCCTTGCACGTGTCGTCGAGGACTATGACCTTGAGCGGCAAGCTAGCCTTGGGTTCGAAGGTGTAGGAGGCGAAGTCGTTATCGAGGTTGGCCTTAGTGAATCCGTGACCCTTCGGTTTTGAAGTGGTATTGAAAAACTCCTTCATCCAGTTCAGGGTTGTGGAGTTCGCTGTAGCGAGGGCACGGCGGTTCGGGTCGGCAGCTATGATCGGCGCTGCCATGCTCCCGGCCGGTCCGGCGCCTATGATAGTCCCGTACGGTGTAGTCCCGTCAATTACGCCCATGTAATAACCACGGTCATCCAATGAGGGAAACTGTGTCGGCCCGACGATGCCCATGTCTATAACGGTGTTGCCGACGAGGATGCGTCGGTCATAATCGTTAACGAAGAGGGAGCCGCACCAGTACTGGTCATGATTGCCGATGGTCTGGTACCAGGGGATCGACTTGTCGAGCCCGGCCGACTGATAGGGCATCTGGTAGTCAATGGAGCCCGCCCCCCTGTGCGCACCCGTGCTCGGGGTGATCCGCTTACCGTCCATGACGTCTATAAACCACCTGAGTTCATTGTACTGGTTGTTGTTTGCATCATCGCCCAGGGACATGCCGAAATCAAAGGGTGCCTGGATGTTGAGGGCATTGATCGTCTGGACCGCTGCGTCAAGGACGTGGGTGGTAGAGAGCATGATGGGTGAGTACGCCGAGGTATTGACGTTGCCAAAACCTGCGGGCGGTTTCAGTGCCCCGTAGATCGCCTGGGCCGGGGATTCTTTGTCAACGATGTGAATGTCGCTCATGGAGAAGAATCTCAAAAGCGTTTCGACCGAGTTGTATGTACCCACATCGGCGTTGTCCGGTAAAAACGCACCGTAGTCGACAGGGTCTCCCCACCCCCACGAACTGTATCCTCTTGCTTCGTATTGGTCGACCTGATCTATGGTAAGATAAGAAGGTGCGTTGTTGTCGGTTATTGAGGTGGGGCTAACTGTCCGTTCCCGTGTAGTCTGGACATCGGCGGTGATCGGGTAGGTGGGTGTCGCTGCGTATCCCTGGATTGGCAGCCCTGCAACGGCCAGGAAGAGCAGGAATAGCGGCATTGCCACTTTTCGAACGATTTCTCCTTTTTGATAGTTCGGGTCGCCCCGGTTTGTCCTAAAGTTTTTGTGTATCACTGTACTTTCCTCCTTTGGATTTTTGTGTGTCACTGAGCATCAACCTCTGCGTTTGGTCCGGAGACATTGGCTAAAATTCTTATTTCATCCCATCACCATCCATGCCTTGACAAGATTGCCTTTGGGAAGCATTAAGTCGCTAATAATTGGAGTTTGCGTCTCATTCTCCGTGTAAAGCGCAGCATCAGGAATGCCATCATGCTTATTCTGTAACATCCCGATATTATGTGGCAAATGAAGTACGTACTGAAAGGGCGGAAGTCCAGCTTTTGCACAGCCGGGTCCGACTTTCTTCGTAACATGCCGATAACAAACATGTAACTAGCGGGACGCGGGATGTGCGGGGATTGCACAACCTCTGCGAAACAGACCCTCTCTCTACTCACAAAGAGCGAGAAGAGGAGATTAAGGGAAGACATTAGTCGTCCTTTTTCTTTCTCTTTGCCATTCCCAGTTTCATAAATATGGCTGCATCATGGAGTTTTACCGAATGTTCACAGAATTATTGACAAATTGGCTGGTTATGGAGTAATAAAGACAAGTTCATTGGAATGGATTTAATTCCTTGCCGGGGGGACGCAGTATGCTTCACCACTGGTTTCATGGGGGATGGGGAAAAAGAAAGGGGTCAACCCTTGACATGGGACATAACAAGATAATGCTAAAGTTAAAAGGGATATGGTCGAGTAGACCGGCTTCTCCCGAGGGAGTCGCACCGCCAGGCAATCAACGACACATGGAAACTCTACCAGGCCCTCTATCTCTAATTTCAAACCAAGAAGGGGGAGGCTGGAGGGGTTCTGCCCTTGAAAATGGAAAAAAACAGAAATGGTCCCAACCAGGTCCTTGGACACCGACCGGGGCTGAGAAGCGCCCCGGTGCGGGTCAAGGGCGCGGCCCGTTATTAAATGTAATATCTCAGTCTAGAATTGGTGCACAGATATTTCCGCGCTGGGGAGCCAGAGCGGGCTCGAAACTATAGTAAAGACTTGTTCAAAGGCTTTGACCAAACTTTGACCAAAGATTTGTGATCTAATGCATTCTGCTGAACGTCTGCAAACGAAAATCAGCCGAAATAAGGGTTGTAAGTATTTATTATCTATGATATTGTCTTTGCAACTTTAACGGGAGCGTATTCATAACATGTGGCTTCGAATCCCGTTTCCCGCTCCAGCTAACTGCAAGTAATTCTTTGGGACTTCTTTTTATTTCACGAACCCTCCCTCGTTAACCGATTTCACTGCCTCTTCTCTAAATTCCTTTGCGCAACGTCGGTTCAATACTTTCATCATGTTGATACCTCCATCTACCAAATTTTAGCAGATTTCGATGCCAATTTTCCCATCCTGCCTCATAATCCCCCCTACCTCTTGGTTTGGAACCGGAAAGCTTACATCTAGAGCAAGATGCTGATGATGTGGGTCTCCAATTCTATTGGCAGGTCGCCTTCCCAAAATAATGCAAATATTTATGCAATCCGTAACGCTCTTGTAACTTTGCCTGCGTAATATCCGCATAAAATTATCAAAAGAGGTTTCTGCTTATGAAAACCATACTCGTGGTCGAAGACGAACAGGATCTGGCGGAGCTGATAGCGTTCAATCTGGAAAATGAAGGATATCTTCCCCTTATAGCCATCGACGGTGTTTCGGGGCTTAAGCAGGCGCAAACCACGGTACCGGACTTGCTCCTCCTTGATCTCATGCTCCCCGGCATTTCGGGTATTGATATCTGCAAGCTGCTCAAGGGGAACGAAAAAACGGCAGCGATTCCGATCATCATGCTTACCGCCAAAGGTGAGGAGATCGACCGGGTCGTCGGCTTCGAAGTGGGCGCCGATGATTACATGGTGAAACCGTTTAATATGAGAGAACTTCTTCTCCGGGTAAGGGCCGTTCTTCGCCGTACGAGCAGCGGGATCACCACCGAGAAAATCATCAAGATCGGTCCGCTCTCCATCGACGCCGATTGCCATCTTGTAAACATTGCCGGTGAAGAGATCTCCCTCACGAGCACCGAGTTCAAATTGCTCATAAGTCTTGCCGACAGGATCGGCAGGGTGCAAAGCCGTGAACGTCTCTTGAAGGATGTCTGGGGAATCTCCCATATCGGCGATACCCGCACTGTCGATACCCACATCACCAGGCTTCGCACCAAGCTTGGGCTGGCAGGCGACTTGATAAAAACGGTACGCGGCTTCGGCTATAAAATGGAGACGGTGTGAGGATCGATATCCGTTGGAAACTCCTCGTCTCCCAGCTTTTCGCGGCGCTTGTCACTATAGGCATACTCTATGTTTACCTGTGGTTCAAAATGGGAATTAACGCTAAAGGCTTACAGGGGGCCTTCGCCATCGGGCTGGCGGCGGCCACCAGCGCGTCTCTCCTTATCGACTATATCCTCTTTAATGACACTTACAGGTCGCTGCTGGCAATGGCGAAAATCGCGACACAGATCGGCAGGGGAGAATTCGCAGAAAAGGCCCCCGTGTCATGCAACGACACGGTGGGGGAACTGGCCGGGGTGATGAACGTCATGTCCGCCCGGATCGCAAGCCAGGTCGAGAGCTTAATCGCCGAAATGCATCGGTTGAATGCCATCCTGCTCGGTATGGGAGAGGGGCTCATGGTGACTGACGCCAAAGGGGGCATAATCCTCGTCAATCCGGCCTTTCGCGATTTGTTTTCCCTCCAGGACGAAATGGAAGGGAAAAGCTTAAGCGCCATCACCCGTCTTCCCGCTCTTCACGAGGCTTTCCGGGAGGTAATCGAGACGAAAAACGAGAGAGTGGGAGAATTCTGCTTTCCCTTCCAGGAGGAGAGGACCCTGCAGACCCACTGGTTTCCGTTACTGGCTGAGGAGGAGATTCAAGGGGTAGTGGCGGTTTTTCACGACATCAGCGATTTGAAGCGCCTGGAAAAGGTGCGGCGCGACTTCGTTGCGAATGTCTCCCATGAACTCCGCACACCGGTAACCATCATCAAGGGGTATGCCGAAGCCCTCCTCTCCGGAGTAATGAAAACAGATCCAGAACGCTCCGACCGTTTCATCGGTATAATCAATACGCATGCCGAGCGGCTGGCCTCCCTGATCAAGGACCTTCTTGCCCTGTCGGAACTGGAGTCGAGGAACCTGGCGATTAAGCTTGCTCCTTTTCCCATCAACGGCATTGTGCGCCGGGCATGCCTGTTATTGGATGATAAGGCCCGGAGCAAGGCAATCACTATCGCTTTGAGGAATGTTGAAGAAATGCCTCCAGTGATGGCCGATCCCGGAAGATTGGAGCAGGTTCTGGTCAACCTTCTCGACAACGCGATCAAGTATACGCCTGATCAAGGTTCAGTCACCATTTCCGCAACAGTGGCGGATGATCTTGTGCAGGTTTCGCTAGCCGACACCGGCGTCGGCATTCCCCCATTGGACCTTCCTCGGATATTCGAACGGTTCTACCGGGTTGATACGGCAAGGAGCAGGGAACAGGGAGGGACCGGGCTCGGTCTGGCCATTGTCAAGCATATCATCCAGATTCATGGGGGGGATATCGCCGTCGAGAGCTCCCCCGGCAAGGGATCCACCTTCACCTTCACCCTGAAAAAAGCTGATTTGTCATAACCAGGTCAGGGAAAGGCAGGCAAATGTCGATAAAACCTTACTTTTTCAGGTTCTCTACGGGGGATTCCGGCAAACGGTCCCCATCCGGACCTATGCGGATCTCTGGCGTGACTATTTCAGCGCCGGCTACCACGAGGAGGATGGAATTCGGAGCTGAGCCTGACAAACGTCACCTTTATGGATTAAATCCCGAGTCATGAGGGTTGAAGCGGGTCATCCGCAGGGAATATGCGCCTGACTTTCCTTTGCCGTCCTGGCGGGCGATCAGGGCGCCGACTTCTCCCTGGGTGATCCAGCGCCGGCACTTCTTGTTCGGGTCCTGGAAATCGATCACCCGGCAGACGATTCTCTTCCCGTTGACCGTCACCTC
>JBGPID010000061.1:0-11501 GCA_041484725.1 Geobacteraceae bacterium
CACTATCATCTGCTGCTGGAGACGCCACAAGGGAACCTTTCGCAGGTGATGCAGCATGTAAACGGTGCGTACACGAACTACTTCAACACCAAACGAAAGCGGTCAGGGCACCTGTTTCAGGGAAGGTATAAGGCAATATTGGTGGAAGCCGACGAGTATGCTGTTGAGTTGTCGCGATACATCCACCTGAACCCGGTTCGGATTGGTGCGGTTGCCGATCCTGTGCATTACCGGTGGTCAAGCTGTGCTGACTATGCCGATTATCGAAAGCCGCCCAACTGGCTGAAGCGTGACTTCATTCTTGGGTATTTCGGCACAGCAGAATGTGATGCGATACCGAAATATCGAAAGTTTGTAAATGATATGCTTGGCAAGGAGGCTGAAAGTCCGTTGGTACATGCTGTGGTCGGCACGATTTTGGGAACACCCGAATTCGTGGGACGGATACAGGAAGAGTACGAGGAGCGAATGCTCCAGGACCGGAACCTCCCCGTTCCGCCCCGGACAACGCCGAAAGTGGACCTCGAACGAATAGTTGAATCAGCGCAGGCAGCTTTCGGAGAGCGGAAGCGTCAAGCTGAAAGAGTCGCAATCCACCTGGCGCACCGTTACAGTGGCCTGAAGCTGCGGGAAATAGGAGCTCGTTTTGGTTTGAAAGATTCAGGTGTGTCTGAAGCAAGTCGTCGTGTTTCGAAAGAGTTGGCAAAGGACGAGACATTCCGGCAGGCCGTCGAAAAGCTGAGGAAAGAGTTAGTTATGTGAAACGTGTAGCTTTGACACTATTATCTTTTTTCTATTATCTTTTTTTGAAACGTGTAGCTTTGACACTATTATCTTTTTTCGCGTAATTTGCCCGCATTTATCGTCGGTTGCGCGACCAAAGAGTTACTGCCTAAAATGCCATCATTGGCAAATTGGAGGTGTACAGATGTTCAGCAAAATGTGGCCACAACTGTCAAAACCCTGGTATTTCAATAATCCGTTCGGAGTGACTGCCGACGCTGAAGGCAATGTTTATATTGCCGATTTCAGCAACCAGAGGGTCCAGAAGTTTGATGCGGATGGCAACTATATCACATCATGGGTCGGCCGCCAAACAATGAAACTTCAATTCCCATGCTCTGTAGCCGTCGACAGCGACAAAAATGTATACGTCCTTGAATTCGGCGCATTTCGTGTCCAGAAGTTTGATAGCATCGGCAAATTCATCACCGTTTGGGGTTCGGAAGGATCGGGTGATGGACAGTTAACTAGTCCCCGTGGAGTGGTGGCCGATGCATCAGGATACATTTATGTTTTGGATAACGCGGGCCGTGTGCAGAAGTTTACCGCAAATGGCAATTTCGTTGTTGCCTGGGGTTCTTGGGGGCCGGGAGAAGGACAGTTTTCCAATCCCGAAGCCATCGCGATTGATGCAGCCGGGCAGATTTATGTCGGTGATTCTTTTCGCATCCAAATTTTTACTGCTGACGGAGCCTTTGTTCGCGCCTTCGCGATTCCGTCAAGTGGTTTTCCTCTGGGGCTGGCAGTCGATGGTTTGGGAAACGTCTATGCTTCAGTGTATTTCTGCAATCAGAACGTGATAACCGACCATAAGCTCATGCTCTTTGACGCCAGTGGCAACTGTATTCACGCACTTGGTGCCCTGGGAGCGGCTAACGGGCAGTTCAATATGGCTCATGGCTTGGCCTTGTCCGGCAAGGATCTGTACGTGGCTGATACGGCGAATCACCGCCTCCAAAAATTTCGCCTAATTTGGTGGCAGCAACAATTAATACCGCTCTTTAAAGAAGCGTGGGGAGCCAGTGGACCAGGCGACGGATATTTTCATGATCCCGGTGGCGTGGCGGTTGACGCGGCAGCCAATATTTATATAGCTGACACGGGTAATCATCGCATTCAGAAATTCGATGCCAATGGCGTATTTATCCGTGACTGGGGTTCCTTGGGTTCAGGCATAGGGCAATTCAATATGCCAGAGCGGGTGGCGGTCGACGCTACGGGGCATGTTTATGTCGCTGACAGCCACAACAACCGTATCCAGAAGTTTGACACCGACGGCAACTTTATCACTCTCTGGGGGAGCGAAGGGCCGGGTAATGGACAATTTTATCATCCCGCCAGCGTTGCGGCCGATGCTGCAGGCAACGTTTATGTCGCCAACTCGCTGGGTATTAACATCCAGAAATTTGATACGAACGGGAACTTTATTGCTGTTTGGGGTTCTGAGGGAACCGGTCATGGAGAGTATCAGGGCATTAACGGCATCGCGGTTGACGGCGCGGGCAATGTTTACGTCGCTGACAACTACCAGTCGCGTATAGAGAAACTGAATAGCGCCGGCAATTTTGTCATGGCCTGGGGCTCCTGCGGGTTTGCCGAGGGGGAGTTCCATTGTCCGACCGGCATCGCGGTTGACGCCTTGGGAAATGTCTACGTCACCGATGGTTGCCGAGTACAGATGTTTGCCGCCGACGCCAGCTTTGTCAAGGCCTGGGGTGTATTTGGCTCAGGTGAGGCACAGTTCATCTTTCCCAATGGCGTGGCCGTCGACGCAGCGCAGAATGTCTATGTCGTGGATACAAACAATCATCGCATACAGAAATTTGTACCATTCTCGTTTTTTGCTGTATTAAGGCGTCTTTTTATGGAAATCGTGCGATTATTTGGTTTGCGGTAATACTGAATGTAAAAATTGGGTAATTATCAATGCTGTCCAAGATAATTCGGAACTAAAATGAAGACAAAGGGGGCGGCCCTTGGTGCGCCGGTGAAAACCGGCGAGAAATAGTGAGTGAAAGTCTCATACGATGAAGGAATAGCGAACCGCATCGGCCCCGAGTCATGCGCAGTCGTCCGTAAGGGCGGCTGTGAAGCGTTGACAGGGGGACATATAGGTGTCAGAGCTACAAGCTTCACAGAATAAAAAGTGCTTCGTATGTTAAAGTAGCTGATTTGCCGAGGTAAAACCAGGGCAGACAACTGCGGATTGAGTATCCGGGAGCTTATTATCAAGGGCGCATATAGGTGTCAGAGCTACACGGTTCACAGAATAAAAAGGGGTGCGCCATTCGTGTCAGGTCTACACATTGACAAAACGGTGTTAAAAGCTCCCTATGTCAATGTGTAGACGCGACACCAAATTCCCTCGAAGTTCGATCCGGGAATGCGGAATTCAGAACAGGTGGACCTGATGTCTGGAAGCGAAGGGAAAAAGCGGGGCAGCAAAGAGGCGGATCGATATTCCCGGCAGGTTGTTTTCCGGGGCATGGGCCAGGCGGGGCAGGAACGCCTGCGCGGCGCGACTGTCGCGGTCATAGGGTGCGGCGGGCTGGGCTCTGCGGCAGTGAACATGCTCGCCCGATCCGGCGTAGGCGAGATCATTGTCGTTGATCGGGATCATGTCGAGCTCAGCAACCTGCAGCGCCAGGTGATGTTCGACGAGGGCGATGCCGCGGCCAGGGTGCCGAAGGTCATGGCGGCTGTCCGGGCTATTGCGCGGGTCAATTCCCGGGTCCGAGTGCGGCCCGTGGTTGCCGATGTAAGCCCTGCCAATATCGAGCAGATCATCGGCGAGGCCGACGTGGTGATCGACGGCACGGACAATTTCGAGACCCGCTATTTATTGAACGATGCCTGTGTCAAACTCAGCATACCGTGGGTGTACGGCGGCGCCATCGGCGCCACCGGCATGACGATAACCGTTCTGCCGGGAGAAACCGCCTGTCTGCGCTGTCTGTTCCCGGATCCGCCCCCCGCGGCGACGGTGGTGACCTCTGAAACCGAAGGGGTTCTCGCTTCAATCGTCATGACCGTGTCGGCAATCCAATGGACCGAAGCGGTCAAAATCCTGATCGGTGATAAAGAGCATCTAAACCGGGATCTACTTGCCTTCGATTTGTGGACCAACCACTATGAACGGATCGTATCACCCACGCGCAGGCCGGACTGCATCTGCTGCGGACAGCGTCGATTCGAGTATCTCGACGGCGGTGCGATATGAGCAAAACAAGGAGTCACCCATGACGCAAGCAAGAATGGGGTCGGACCA
Source organism: Geobacteraceae bacterium (assembly GCA_041484725.1). Taxonomy (GTDB): domain Bacteria; phylum Desulfobacterota; class Desulfuromonadia; order Geobacterales; family Geobacteraceae; genus JBGQDJ01. The sequence continues at coordinate 4,052 of JBGPID010000061.1, forward strand.
AGTTAACATACGGTTGTTGTTAAATAAAACGGCTAAATATGCCCCATTTTCGGCCTTAAACACACGCTTTCAGTGGTAAAAAGGGGCCTTTAAGAGGGGAATGGCAAACGAAATTACCAACCTGTGGTTGCACCGGCCAAAACCGCCGGTAAACCCCATGTCCGTTACCACCAAAGGGAAAGGGGAATTCAAGGTCATCCTCAATAAGTGAGAGGATGCTTAATGATCGCGTCTATAGATTTCAATTTTGATGAATACAGATGACCCTTTCTTTTACTCCCAAAACGTTTGCATTCCGAACATGATTTTCACAACGCTCCGGGTTTCGGGCGTTGCATCCGTGGTGATACATCACAGCCAAGGAGGGCAATGATGATGAAGAAGACTCTGTTTGTTCTGGGACTTTCTATTTTTTTCGCCGCGCTCTTTTCCCCCCCGCTCTTTGCCGCCACCCAAGCTTCCCGCTACGTAGTGCTCTTCAAGAATGATCATATACCTGCCGATGCCCACCAACTGATTGAAGGGGCGGGAGGCCGCATCGTCAGAAGTTTCCCGTCGGTCGGAATTGTTGTTGCGACATCGGAAAACCCGGTTTTCGAATCTTCCCTCGCCTTCAGCACACCGGTCGAATCGGTGAGCAGCGCGCGTTTTCGCCCCCTTCCCGGGGGGACGCCGCTTTCCGGCGGCGTTGTTACTCCCGCCGATGATTTTTTCAGCTATCAATGGAACATCCGGAGGGTCAAGGCGGACAAGGCCTGGAGGATTACCCGCGGTACCCACAACACAACAGTGGCGGTGATCGACACCGGGATCGCGTGGAACCATCCCGATCTGACGCAAAACGTGGTTTATGCCGCCTGTTTCACATCCATGGGCTCCTGCGCCTGGAAATCGCCGGGGGAAACATGTCCGTGCACCCCCTATCCCGACCTGGACCCCCATGGTACGGCCGTGGCGTCTGTCATCGCCGCATCATCGGCCGGGGGGCGGATGGTCGGGGTGGGACCAGGCCTCGGCATCGCAAGCTACAACGTATTCGAATTGATTGCCCCCGATGGCGTTCCTCAAGAGTTCTCCTATGACGACTCCGTCTGGTCCGCGATGTTCGACGCCGCGGAGAGAGGTTACCGGGTCATGAATATCAGCCTCGGCGACGTCTTTGACAGGACCGATGACAAGGCGACCATAACCGCCTGGACGCGGGTGGTGAAGGAGATCATCCGCAAAGGGATTACGATTGTCGCTTCTGCCGGGAATAACGCCTTGAAGCTTGGCGGCCAGACCATACACATCCCTTCCGACCTGCCGGGTGTGATATCAGTCGGCGCGACAGGCATCAGACCAGAACCTGTCTACCCTCTGGAGGGGTCCTATGATGTAGCCGCCTTTTACAGCAATTTCGGCAAGCCCATCGATCTGGTCGCGCCAGGGGGTGACTGCGGTGTGGACGGCCTGTGCGACGACTTCTCGGTTTTTCCTCCCAACTGGTACGAGTATGGTGTCCTGAGCGCCTTAGTCTGCCCGGGGTGCAGTTTCACCGCCGATTCGTCGCCGGTTCTGGGTTTCACAGATTACGCCGCGGACCCGGGGTGCATTGCCACGGCCTCCTGCCAGACCGACTATACCTGGTTCAGCGGCACCAGCCTTGCCGCGCCCCATGTGGCCGCGGTTGCCGGGCTGATCATCGACAGGTTTCCATACTTCGATAATCTCTTCGTAACGACCATCCTCAAGATGTCGGCTGAGCACCTGGGCAACCAGCCGCATTTCGGCAGCGGGATGGTGGACGCCTACAGGGCGGTTGGCGGAAGGTAGATCAGATCAGGCGGAAGAGAACGGCCAGTTCTGCGCGATTCCGCGGACTGAGAGCGCAGGCCTGACTTTTCCGATCTCTGCTATACATCTGCGCAAAGGAAAGGATATCCTGATGACTTCGACAACGCTCCTCTGTTTCCTGGGCGCATCCGCCGCCCTCACCATAGCGCCGGGGCCTGACAACATCTTTGTCTTGAGCCAGGGGATCGCCCGCGGAAGAAAGGCCGCCATCATTACCGCCCTCGGCATGTGCAGCGGTATCAGCGTCCATACCACTGCGGCGGCTTTCGGGATCTCGGCGCTCTTCTATTCATCGGTCGTTGCCTTCAATCTGGTCAAGTACGCCGGCGCAGCGTACCTGCTCTGGCTGGCCTGCAAGACGCTCAAGCAACGGTCAGTTGTCAGGCTCGCGACCGCCGATAACAGGAGTTCCTTGACCCTGTTCAAGCGGGGCTTCATCATGAACGTTCTCAATCCGAAGGTCGCCATGTTCTTTCTGGCGTTTCTGCCGCAGTTCGTCTCCCCCGACGCAGACTATTTCGCGCTTCAGATGCTGCTTCTGGGGTTCATATTCATGTTCCAGGCCGTGCTTATCTTCACCCTGATCGGCTTTTTTTCAGGCAGTATCGGCAATTTCATTCTCGCCAGGCCGAGGATCGCGCGGCGTTTTGACTGGCTTACAGCAGGGGTCTTCACCTCACTGGGGATCAAGCTGGCGCTGACGGAAAGATGAACTGAACCGTTAAATGACGTTCATAAATAACGTTTATGCTTGACAAATGAACCTGCATGTTATATAAATTCCACCACTTTAATTTATTTTTATAACAAGGACGGGAGGGGCACGACGCATGAACCAAGGCGTAAGAATAATCTTTGTCTGCATAATGCTGTTGATCACCCCATCTCTGGTACTTGCCTCAAAAACCCACCGGGTGAAAAAGAACGAATCCCTTTATACCCTTGCCAAAAAACACCATGTCTCGGTTTCCGAACTGAAAGCGGCCAACAATCTTGTGAGTACCCATATCAAAAATGGGGATGTGCTGGTAATCCCGCCCAGTTCAACCGCCGCCCGTTCGGAAACGTCCGTAAAGTCGAAGAGCACGACCTATAAGGTTAAACAAGGGGATTCCCTCGCCAGGATAGCAAAGAAAACCGGCGTTTCGGTAAAAGAGTTGAAGCGGTTGAATGCCTTGAATGAACATCGGCTGAAACCGGGACGGCTGTTGGCTCTGAAAGACGTTGACGCCGCTGAAGAACTTAAGCCGCGTGCTGCAAAGCGGCTCGTCTTGCGCAATAGCGACCTTTTCAACGAAAAGGATTATGAGCAAAGCCTCGCCGAATTGACCGACTCCGATCCTGGCCAGCAGGTGGATCTGACAAAGAATCTCGAACTGAAAACCGACAATGTAAAAATGCTTAAGTCCAAGGCTTATGGTTTTCTCGGCACTCACTACCGGTTCGGCGGAAGCAGCGCGAAGGCAACCGACTGTTCCGGTTTCGTCCAGCAGGTTTTCCGCGAAATGGCGGTCTCCCTCCCCAGAACCGCCAGGGAACAGTACGAAATCGGCAGTGAAGTGGCACCCGGTGATTTGCAGAAAGGGGACCTAGTCTTCTTTCGGACTTACGCCCACTATCCGTCCCATGTCGGGATTTATCTGGGCGACAGCAAAATGATCCATGCCTCATCACGTGACCGGCGCGTCGTCATTTCCACCATGAATACCTCCTATTACCGTTCCCGCTTTATCGGCGCGAAACGCATCGCCAAGATCAATCCGGAGATATTCCGGTTCGATGATCTTATTTCCGGTGTTGAAGAGGAAAAGGCGGACGACGCCCCGCAAAACGATTCACTCAACGTCGAACTTAATAATTAGTTTTTCCTCTCTCTCTTATCTGTTTAAATGTTTTTATACAGTTTTAAATCCGGTCTTTGGCCGGATTTTTTTTGTCGAGGCGCGGATGTATCCCCTGTTGGTAACTGCAGCCATAATTTTCCATGAAGGTACGGTATTGCTTACGCGCCGCAAGGCCGACGTTCCCTATCCGCTGTTGTGGGAGTTTCCCGGCGGCAAGGTCGAGCCGGCGGAAGACCCGCGCGATTGCATAGTGCGTGAGATCAGGGAGGAACTGGCGATCCAGGTTAGCGTTGCGGGAATCTATGATGTGATTTACCACCGCTATCCGGAACGCGCCGTCCTGGTTCTGGCCTATCGCTGCCTCTGGTTAAGCGGGGAGATAATCGACCTGGACGTTGCAGAACATAGATGGGCGCTCCCCTGCGACCTCGGGAAGTTCGAGCTTCTTCCGGCTGATGTCCAGTTGGCCGAAAAAATCTGCATGGAGTTTGCAGATGCGGATTTTACCGGCATGTAAAGCCCATGCCGCCGGCGCCCGTGCGGAAGCCCAAGAGCTTGCCTGCGCAAGCCCGGCGGATTTCTGTCGCGGGACGGCAGCAATAGGATAGGCGGCTGTTCACGGAAGAAAAAAAGCGGCGAGACCTCTTCAGGTTTCGCCGCTTTCATACAGGGCCTGGTGCATATTATTTGCTGGCAACCCTCAAGCCGGGAGCGAAAATGATCTTGTCAAAGACGCGATTCAGCGACTTACTCTGGAAGTTTATCATCGGCGGCGAATCAGGGAATTCAACGATATCACCGATTTTGACCTTCGTCTCCATCACAGCGACCCAGATTTTCTGGCCGTTTTCCTCCACCTGCACGTAAGTATAGCCGGCAGCGTTCTTTGTATCCACCACTTTTCCTTTATGGCCAACGCCGGCCGGGATCTCCACCGGTTTCAGACCGGCATGGGGGTTACCACCGGCGGGCATCTGCGCCGGCATTTCGCTATGGGGCGCTTCAACCTTGGGGGCCTCTTCCTTTTTCTGACACCCTGCCGCTGCAAGCGCCATGACTGCCAAAACAACAATTGTTTTTTTCACCTTTATTTCCCTCCTGTCGGATAGTTTTGACCGTTTATCAAAGTAGCATATCTGTGAAATCATTTACAATAAAAAAAATAATGCGTTTCGCAATAACAATCCCTTGCCGGAACGCGAGGAATGCTCCACTCCGCATGCAGCTCTCCGATTACCGGCAGCGGGGCTGTTCTCATGGCACAATCCTTTTGCAGATAGGCCTTTGCTGTGCTAAGCTCCAGTCATGTCGAAAGAACAATCCCACTCTCCTGCGGTGAAACAGGGTTTCCCGGCATGAACGGCACTATGTAGAGGAGATCTGACCATACCATGAACCTTCTCGATAAACTGGAGAAAAAGCTCGGCAAATACGCCCTGCCGAACGTTACTATCTTCCTGATCGCCGGTCAGACGATCTTTTATGTCCTCTTTATGACCGGCAAACTGGACCGGAGCATGACCTGGCTCGCCGCCGGTCCTCTTCTGGAAGGCGAGTGGTGGCGGCTTGTCAGCTTTCCCTTCGATCCGCCGATCACAAACCCGATCTTCGCCTTTTTCGCCTGGTACCTTTTCTACCTCATGGGATCGGCACTCGAAGGGGAGTGGGGGGCATTCCGCTACAACATCTTTCTTCTCATCGGCTACCTCATGACCGTCGCCGCATCCTTCCTCATCCCGGCGGTCCCGGTGTCAAACGCCTTTCTCGGAGGCTCGGTCTTCCTCGCCTTCGCCTTTCTCTATCCCGACTTCGTCCTGCAGTTATTCTTCATCCTGCCGGTTCGGATCAAATGGCTCGCCCTCATAACCTGGCTCGGCTACGGCTACCTGATGCTCTTCGGCGACTCGAGCAGCCGTCTCCTGATACTCGCCTCCATCTGCAATTTTCTCCTCTTTTTCGCACGGGATTTAGTATGGATGATGAAAAGCGGCGGGAGGCAACTGGCGAAGCAGGGACGGCAGCGCTCCATGCGGGACTCGGGACCGTTCCATTGCTGCACGGTCTGCGGCATCACCGATAAGAGCCACCCGCAGATGGATTTCCGCTACTGTCCCCAGTGTGCGGGACAGCGCGGCTATTGCCGGGAGCATATCTTCAAGCACGAACATCTGAAAAAAGGCTAATGGCAATTATCCATGTTACTGAAACCCGTTTAATCGTTTATTGACTTGAAATTGGAAATGATGTATTTTTTGGGGCATACTAATAAATGGAAGCCGGGTTTGCAGACTCAGACCGTTAATTCGCTTACAGTCGATGTGGAAGACTGGTTTCATATATGTGGCCTTGAGCTGGAACCGAAAATAGCCGCAGCCGATTGGCGTGTCCGGTCGAACGTAGAAAAGTTGCTATTATTGCTGGCGAAGCACAACGTGCGGGCAACCTTTTTTGTGCTGGGATGTGTAGCGGAAGCGCTTCCAGAGCTTGTCACCCAAATCGCCTCGGCCGGCCATGAAATAGCATCCCATGGCTATTCGCACCGCATGGTAAGTGAACTCGATCCACGACGCTTTCGTGATGAAATACGGCATACCGGTGACATTCTGGAGCGTCAATCCGGGCAAAAAACCGTTGGCTTCCGGGCTCCCCAGTGGTCCCTGTCGGCTGCGAATCCATGGGCTTTTGAAATACTCCATGAAGAGGGGTATCGGTACGATTCAAGCTGTAACCCGCTTCCTTTCGTCGGAAATCCGGCAGGCCTCCGCACGCCTTTTAAAATAAGTGTGGCGCGCGGCTTCCTCTGGGAGATCCCACCCATGGTCACTCCTTCTCTCCTTGGCAATCTTCCGACCGGTGGAGGATGGGGATTTCGGGTTTTCCCGCAGCGCATGATACATGAATCCATCCGGAAGCTGAATAGCGCAGGGGCGCCGGCGGTCATCTTTCTCCATCCTCGCGAGTTAGATCCGTCAGGTCTCCGCCTGCGGCTTAAACCGCTAAAAAAATTCGCCGCATACGGTCCGAGGAGCGATGTGTCGGGACGCCTTGACACTCTAATGCGGCGCTTCCGCTTCGGCACCTTGCGGGAAATGGTTGATAAGTGGGAATCTGTATAGTTATTCCGGCATATAATGCAGCCTCGACAATCAGGCAAGTGCTTATAGAGACATTGCAATCCGGATTACCTGTGCTGGTAGTGAACGACGGTTCTATCGACTCCACCATAACAGAAATCGCTGGGGTCCCGGTTAATCTGTTGAGCCATGAAGTCAGACGCGGCAAGGGGGCAGCGCTTCGGACCGGCTTTGCCTGGGCCATCGAGCACGGGTTTGCCGGGATAGTCACCCTGGATTCCGACGGCCAGCATGATCCTTCGGCCATCACACGGTTGATAACAACGGCGCTGGAGCATGACTTCGATATCGTGCTGGCTTCGCGTTTCGCCCAGTTTGGCGAGATGGCGGATCTGCGCCACTTTTGGAACCGTTTCGGGGCCTGGTGCATGAAAAAGCGCACCGGTTTTGCTATCAATGACAGCCAGTCGGGGTTCCGTTACTATTCCGCGCGCATGCTGCGCAATGTCCAATTAGCCGCTGACGGCTATGAACTGGAGATGGAAGTTCTTTTGAAGGCATGGCGCAAGGGTTTCCGGATCGGCTCCATTGCTGTTTCCGCGCGGGTGGCGGATGGCAGGGAAACCAGCCATTTTCGGCCGGTACGGGATACCTGGAACATCTGCATGACGTTTTTGCGCTATATGTAATTTAAAG
>JBGPID010000062.1:0-11401 GCA_041484725.1 Geobacteraceae bacterium
GATGCGGGTGCGACTGTTTCCACCTCTTTTGCCAGGATATATGATACGGATTGGGGAACGTTGAGCAGGATACGGCATTCCATAGTTCCGGAGGTGGGGTACAACTACGTCCAGTCAAAGGGCCAGGACACCCTCCCTTTTTTCGATTATGATGACCGGGTGCTCGGGCAGAGCATGACAACCTGGTCAATCACCAACTACCTTGTCGGCAAGTTCCTGCAGGGTGAAACCCCTCCGATCTATCGCGACCTCCTCTATCTCAGGCTCAGTCAGGGTTACCAGATCAGCGGCTCGCGCCGCGATCTCCTGACCCTTGTCCCTGATGTAGAGCAACGTCTTACCGACCTCCGCATCGAGGCGAACTTCACCCCTATCAAGGAACTTTCCCTCTTTACCGATAGCCGTTTCAATACGTACGAATCACGTTTTTCCACGGCCGTGGCCGGTTTAGAGCTGATTGACGGGAAGGAGAACTCGGCCACATTTTCTTACCATTTTTCCCGGGATAATGTGGAGTATTTAATGGGAAAATTCGAGACCACCATCCTCAAACCGTTTGTTTTCAAATCCCTTGTTCGTTATTCGGTCGACAAGGGTGGATTTCTCGAGTTGTCCCCTGCCGTGGAGTACAAGCAACAGTGCTGGAGCGTTGAATTAAGCTATCATGACCGACCGGTTTTGGGTGACAAGGGATTCTTCATCAATTTCACCATGGCGGGGATCGGCCCTCTTGGTAAATTGAAGGCATTCTGATCGTGCGACTTGCAAAGGGCTACATGCAACGATCTTCATTGTAAAGGGAGGAGCGTACATGCTGGATAAATTCATCCCTCGCGCCATTCTGGTCACCGGGGGAGCCGGTTTTATCGGTGCAAACTTCATCAATTATTTCATGCCGGCAAATCCCGGCTGCCGGGTGGTAAACCTCGATATTCTTACCTATGCCGGTAATCTGAAAAACCTCGCGGTTGTGGAAAAGAATCCCGCATATCGGTTTGTACGCGGCGATATCTGCGACACCGGACTGGTCGCCGAACTTCTTAAAACGGAAAAAATCGAAGCGGTGCTCCATTTTGCGGCCGAATCCCATGTGGATCGTTCCATAGCAGGCCCGGAGATTTTCGTGCGCACAAATGTTCTGGGAACTCAGGTGCTGCTGGAGGAGAGCCGCAAATACCGGCAGGCGGAAAAGGTACCGGAATTCCGTTTTCTCCAGGTCTCTACCGATGAGGTCTATGGCAGTCTCGGAGCTCAAGGCTATTTTACCGAAGAAACACCATTATCCCCCAACTCTCCCTATTCCGCCAGTAAGGCGGGCGCCGATCTTCTGCTGCGCGCCTACCACGAGACCTATGGGTTTCCCACCCTGAACACGCGCTGCTCCAATAATTACGGCCCCTATCACTTTCCGGAAAAACTCATCCCCCTCATCATCCACAATGTCTTCGACAAAAAGCCACTTCCGGTCTATGGTGACGGCCGGAACGTCCGCGACTGGCTTCACGTGAAAGATCATTCCGTGGCCATTGAGACCGTGCTCAAAAGGGGGCGGCCGGGTGAAGTCTATAACATCGGCGGTAACAACGAGTGGATGAACATAGACATCGTCAACCTTGTCTGCGATCTCCTCGACAAGAGACTCGGACGAGCGCCGGGAGAGAACCGCCGCCTGATAACCTTTGTCAAGGATCGTCCAGGCCATGACCGCCGCTATGCCATCGATGCCGCCAAGATTAGGCGGGAACTGGGGTGGGAGCCGTCGTACACCTTTGAGCAGGGGCTCGCCGATACCATCGACTGGTACCTGGACAATCAGGAGTGGGTAGCCGAAGTGACCTCCGGCGCCTACAGGGACTATTACGAGCAGCAGTACGGGATGAAATGATGAGGGGGGAGCCATGATTCTTGTTGTCGGTGCCAACGGAATGCTGGGGCATGACCTGATGCAGCTCCTTTCCGGCGAAATCCGCGGAGTGGATATCGGGGATATCGATATAACCTCTATCGAGTCGGTACAGCGGGTACTTTTGACCCTGAAGCCCGCGGTTATCATCAATGCAGCTGCTTATACCGACGTGGACGGTTGCGAAACCAGGCGGGATCTTGCCATGCAGGTCAATGGCGAGGGTGTGGGAAACCTTGCCCTGACAGCCAGGGAGATCGGCGCCAGGCTGGTGCAGATCAGCACCGATTATATCTTTGACGGCGGCAAGGGGAGTCCCTACGTGGAGGACGATCCCACCCAACCCCTGAGTGTTTACGGAGAGTCGAAACTTGCCGGTGAACTCAATGTTCGACTGGCTCCCGACTACCTGATCGTGCGCACCCAGTGGCTGTATGGCGTGCACGGCAATAATTTTGTCGAGACCATGCTGCGCCTGGCCGGGGAGAAAAAGGAACTTGCCGTGGTGGATGATCAGGTCGGTTCCCCAACCTGGACGGTTGACTTAAGCCTGGCCATCAGGGCCCTTTTGGAGAAGGGGTGTTGCGGGACTTATCACGTTGCCAATGCCGGTTATTGTTCATGGAATGAGTTCGCCAAGACCATTTTTGCCGAGGCCGGTATGGAAATCACGGTAAGGCCAATGACTACCAAGGATCTGGACCGGCCTGCCAGGCGTCCGCTTTACTCGACCCTTGATTGCGGCAAGTTGATCCGTGATACCGGGTTCCGGCCCGGACCGTGGCAGGATGCGCTCGGGAAGTATCTGCAACTGCGTCAGAAACAGGCTCTTTGATCACATTGATAAAATTTGGGGAGATCGTGATATGGAAAAAGGTGAGAGACCGTGGGGGACCTACACGGTGTTGGAGGAGAACAGGAATTACAAGATCAAGCGGATCGAAGTGAACTCCGGTCAGCGCCTTTCACTGCAAAAACATCACCACCGGAGCGAGCACTGGATCGTGGTTTCGGGGACAGCCAAGGTTACTTGCGGTGCAAGGGAATCCATCATCAACGTTAACGAGTCGACCTTCATCCCGATCGGAGTAAACCACCGTCTGGAGAACCCCGGTGTCATACCGCTGATCATTATTGAGGTGCAGAGCGGTGAATATCTGGGTGAAGACGATATCGTCAGGTTTGAGGATGATTACCATCGCAATAGCAATAGCACGGAGTTGCAAGCAAAATGATCAGCAGGCGGCAAGGAGCGGTGAAACCATGAAAGCAGGCCGCAAGACAAAAAGAGAGCTTCTTGAGGAAATAGTCGAGTTGCGGCGAAGAATTGCCGAAATGGAGGAGCCAGCGAAGAACAAAGCGGGCGGATCTCAGGGAAAGGTGAGCGCTGAGGCCTGTATTGATACCCTCACCGGCCTTCCTGACCGGTCGGCGTTTCACAACTATGTAAAGCATGCCGTAGCGCAGGCTGCCCGCAGGAGACAGATACTCTCCGTCCTCTTTTTCAACCTGGACCGTTTCAAACTCATCAACGATTCACTGGGGGAGATGGTCGGTAATCTGTTGTTGAAAGAGGTGGCGGAACGGCTGAAATATTGTATGCGCAAGAGCGATATCCTGGCTCGCCCCGGCTGGGACGAGTTCATGATCCTGTTGCCTGAAATCGCCAGGGTTGAGGATGCAACTGTTGTTGTCGAAAGGATCTTTGATGCGCTCCAATCGCCGTTTCAGCTGAACGGACAAGAGTTTTTCATCAATGCCAGCATCGGCATCACTCTTTACCCCCACGACGGGTCGGACCCCGCTTCCCTTATCAATAACGCCTACACCGCAATGAAACGCGCCAAGGAGGAAGGAAAGAACAATTTCCGATTTTACTCCCCCAATATCAACAGTCGTGCCATTAAAAGTCTGCTCATGGAGAACAACCTGCGCATGGCGTTCAAGAGGGAGGAAATAGATCTTCACTACCAGCCGCAGATAGATATCGCCAGCGGACGGATAATAGGTCAGGAAGCCCTGCTCCGCTGGACGCATCCGGAAATGGGGCCTGTCCCGCCTGAAGAATTCATCCCTCTCATGGAGGATATCGGCCTGACTTCCTCGCTCAGCGAATGGGTAGTGCAGAATGCGTGTGACCATAACATGGAGTGTCAGAAAAATGGAATTCGCCCCATGCGCGTGGCTGTCAACCTGTCGTCCCGACAGTTGCATCAGAAGGATCTGGTTGCAACCATCAGCAGGGTATTGAAGGAAACCGGTCTGGATCCGGAACTACTGGAACTGGAGATTACCGAAAGCGATATCGTGAGAAACATAGAATCGACCTCCAAGACCCTCAATCTCCTGAACAAGATGGGAGTGCAGATAGCTATAGACGATTTCGGCAAGGGTTATTCCAGCCTCTCCTATCTCCGCTACTTCCCCCTCAACAAGCTGAAGATCGACAAATTATTCGTGGATGCCATCACCACGGACCATAACAATGCTGCTATTTCCACGGCAATTGTCACTCTCGCGCACAGCCTCAAATTGGGCGTCATTGCTGAAGGGGTTGAACAAGTGGAACAGCTCGAATTCCTCCGGGGCCTGCAATGCGATGCCGTCCAGGGCTTCCTGTTCAGCCGTCCGGTCCCGGCGGATCAGTCACTGCAACTGTTAACCGATAAAAAGCATTTTGACCTGGACAGATCCGCTGAAGGTTACGGTTGCGCTGATTTTGACCGGTTCTGGTTGAATCGACGGGAATTAGCGACGGGCATATTTCCGTAAGCTGCTCACAAACAGCCGAATGCCCGAAATCCCACACGTTTTCCCAAGCCGCACGATAATCCTGGATATCCAAGAGATTACTTCCTTGCCTGGAGAATTAAAATCGGCTATGGTTAACGTATGATCTGCCATCCCACCAGATGAGGAGGATATCCGGATGTACGTAGTCATTCTTGCCGGAGGCTCCGGCACCAGGTTCTGGCCCCTTTCCCGTAAAAAAACCCCAAAACAGCTCATTTCGGTTTTCGGCGACAGATCTATGCTGCAGCGCACCGTGGAACGGGTCCTGCCGCTCAAGCCGAAGCGGGTCATAGTGATAACCAATACCTTGCAGGCGGAAGAAACCGCCCGGCAACTTAAAAAGTACCAGCGCAGCGTCAGGATCGACATCATCGAGGAGCCTGTGGGACGCAACACCGCGCCGGCCATAGGTCTTGCCGCTTCCATAATCGCCCGCTACGATCCGGACGGAATAATGCTGGTGCTCCCCGCCGATCACTACATAGTCAGGGAAGAGGAGTTTCATGCGGCCGTGCTTAAGGGACGGGAAGCGGCGCTGAACGGTTACCTGGTCACCATGGGGATCGAGCCGACCCGGCCTGAAACCGGATATGGCTACATTGAAGCGGATACGGCATTCCGCGGTACGGGCCCGTTTCCGGTAAAACGTTTCGTGGAAAAACCACCTCTGGAGAAGGCCTTCGAGTACCTGGATGCCGGTAATTTCTACTGGAACAGCGGCATTTTCATCTGGGGCGTGGACGTCATTCTTGACAAGATACTGGCGTATATGCCTGAACTGGCAGCCAGCCTTGCCGGACTTACCTTTAGCGACGACATCTGGGAACTGGAAGATTTCAATCTGCAAATCGAGACGATATATCGGGAAGTCAAGGGGGAGTCCATTGATTACGGTGTCATGGAAAAGGCGGACAATGTCGTGGTAATCCCCGTGCGCTTCGGCTGGAGCGATGTGGGGAGCTGGAGCGCCCTCCCCGAAGTGATAGAGACGGATGCCCGCGGCAACCTGATAATCAAGGCAAAGCATGAGATCAGCATCGACTCGGGCGGCTGCCTCGTCTGGGGCGGCGAGAAGCTCGTCGCTCTGGTCGGGGTAAAGGAGATGATCGTGGTCGATAGCGAAGACGCCCTGCTGGTCTGCGCAAAAGATCGAAGCCAGGATGTGAAGCGGGTGGTGGCGGAGTTGGAGAAGAGGGGGCTGCAGGATTACCTGTAATGAAGGAAAATGTCGTTCGCCGTACATCCCCCGGATAACCGAGGCTTTCTCTTAAAAAGGTGGAGAGGACATGTACGGCTGGGCCGGGAAAATTCTCAAGGTTGATTTGACGAGTGGCCGGATATGGCGTGAGGATATCCCGCAGGAGTTGCTCCACTCCTACCTCGGGGGGCGAGGCCTGGGGGTGCGTCTCTTGCGCGAGCGGTTCCTCCTCGACCCGTTTGATCCTTCGCTGCCGCTGATCTTTGCGGTCGGACCCCTGTGCGGCACGGCAGCGCCTGCAGCAGCGCGCCTCAATGTGGTGACGCGCTCGCCACTGACCGGAACGGTCTGCGACTCTTCCGTTGGCGGACATTTTGCCTGGCGGCTCAGGGCCGCCGGGGTCGATGCCCTGTATATTGCCGGGGAGAGCAACTCCCCCGTGGTACTGGCAGTAAGCGGGGAGAACGCCGAACTTCTTCCCGCCAACGGCCTCTGGGGAAAGGAGATTCCTGAGACCGTTCTATCCCTTGCTTCCCGCGGAAGCGTGGCGGCGATCGGTCCGGCCGGCGAAAACGGGGTTCTCTACGCCAATATCATGATGGGAGATGGTAATTCTGCGGGACGCGGCGGATTGGGCGCGGTTATGGGGAGGAAGAGGCTCAAGGCCGTGGTGGTGGATGGCAGCGCTTCCCCCACAATTGCGGATAAGGGGCGATTTGACAATGCCTGCCAGGATGTGCTGAGACTCTTCCGCGCCTCGCCGGTCATTTTCGGCGAGCTGGGTATCGCGGAGTACGGCACACCGGCACTCGTGGACCTGATGCGGCAACGGCGCATGACGCCGACGGAGAATTTCCGCAAGACCGTCTTCGCAGGCTCTTTCCGTTATTCGGGGCCGGCGATCCGGCATTATTACCAGGTTATAAAAAACGGCTGCTACGGTTGTCCGATCCAGTGCAGGCAGAGCACTACCAGCGGCGAACCGCTTCCCGAATACGAGACACTCTCCCATTTCGGCGCACTGAACGGTATTTCGAGCCTCTCCGCCATCGTCAAGGCCAACACCATCTGTAATGAACTGGGGCTCGACACCATCTCCGCCGCGGCAACCATCTCGGCATGGGGAGAGTGGCGGGGGCGTTTTCCCGACGGGGACGAGTTGCCGGCACTCCTGACGGACATCGCCTGCCGCAGAGGAGACGGCGAGCTCCTCTCGCTCGGGTCGCGGCGGGCAACGGAGGCCCTGGGGGCGCCGCAGCTCTCCATGAGCGTAAAGTCACTGGAACTTCCCGCCTATGACCCCCGCGGGGCTTACGGCATGGCCCTTGCCTACTGCACGAGCAACCGTGGCGGATGTCATCTGGGGGCATATACGATCGCCCACGAGGTGTTGAGAAAACCGGTGGCGACCGATCGTTTCTCTTTTTCCGGCAAGGCCCGCATCATCAAGATCGCCGAGGATGGCATTGCCGCGGCAGATTCGCTGGTTGCCTGCAGGTTCTCCTTTTTCGGCGCTTCCCTGGAGGAGTATGCCGAGCTTCTGACGGCATCCGTCGGCATTGAATATACTCCGGAGTCACTCAGGCAGATCGGTGAACGGGTCCACCTTACCGAGCGGTTTTACAACTGCGCCAACGGCTTCAGCGCGGCTGACGACATTCTTCCGGAACGCTTCTATACCGAGCATGGTTCGAGCGGCGAGGGGATCGACATACCCCCCATCGACCGGGGGCGGTTTCTCGAGGAGTTGCACAGGTATTACCGGATGCGTGGCCTGACCCAGGAGGGGACCTTTGCCCGGCGGGATTTCCTGGAACGTCAGCCGTAACATAAAACAGAAACAGAGGGATGATGCCTTTCCCTGGAAAAGGAGGAAAATATGCATGATGATGAGCCGCGCCGTGCACCACGGGTTAACAAGCTGTTCCTGACCGCCTATGTCAATCGTGATGGTGAAGAACAGAAAACTCCGGTATCTCTGGGTCGGACCCTGGACATATCCATGACCGGCGTCGGCATGGAGGTTTTTCTGGAGGTCCAGGTCGGTTCGGAAATGGACCTTGAACTCGACCTGCAGGGTTCCCTGCTGACGGCCAAGGGGAGGGTTGTCCATGTCCGCCGGGACGAGGAAGGGCAGTATGTAATAGGGGTCGAGTTCAATGAACCGCAAAAGCAGCTGGACACCCTGCTCAAGGGTTAGAATGCGGTTATGCGGGAATGACTCGACCGTGTTGGATGGAAGAGTGGAATGCGTGAGCAGATAGACAAATACTGCGCCAAACTTCTTGCCGATCGTTCGGCCATGCCCGGTGAGATCGCCTTTGCCGTTCAGGACGATCTCCTTGTCAGCGCCGGCAAACCGGAACTGGCGAGCCTGGCGGGTGATATTCTCTCCCGCAGCAACTGCATGGGGATTGTGGCGGCACGGCCGGCCCTCCCTTTCGCCGATTTCCTGGTGCGGCGCGCCCCCCCGGAAGAGAACCGCATCGTACCACGCGATACCGAGACCCGCACTTTTCTCCATGACATTCCCTTCCTGCGCCGGACGGAATCGGCGCAGGACAGCGCTGCCGTGCTCTCCCGTCTATTGGCGAAGCGCAAGGGGATCATCGTTGAGGGGCTCGGCATCGTTGCATCCGGTGCGATGACTATCGAACAGGCCTACATCAATTACTCCTCCGTTTTCCATGCCACATTCGTCAAATATCTGCAGGATCTCTTAAGCGACGGCTTTCGTCTGCCTGGTGAGGCCGAGGCTTTTCAGCAGTTTCGCGAGCAGTGGCTGCGTCCCATTTCCATGGAAGGATTGAACTTCAGGGTCGGACCGCTGCTCGATGCGGCGGAGATCCTCGCGGAAATCACCAGCGTCGGCTGCTTCACGGTGGAGCGGGGGCTCGTCGATTCCTTTTTCGGCAATATTTCAGCCCGCGCCGGAAATATCATCTATATCTCCCAGACCGCGTCGAGCCTCGATGAGCTGGCAGGATGTATCGATCCGGTAGCGATGGACAATTCCTCCACCGCCGGGATAACAGCATCCAGCGAACTCCTTGCCCACCGCCGGATTTACGAGACAAGCGCCGCCCGGGTCATCCTCCATGGCCATCCCAAGTTTGCCGTGGTGATGAGCATGCTCTGCGAGGAGAAGGGGTGTACGGTCAGCGACTGCTGGAGGGATTGTCCGCGGGTGCGGTTTTTGGGTGACACGCCGGTTGTGGCCGGGGAAATCGGCGCCGGCGGTCTGGCCAGGCGCGTTCCGCCTGTCATTGCCGCACCGGGCAAGGCGCTGGTCTACGGGCATGGGCTCTTTACCATCGGCAGGCGTGACTTTGCCGAGGCCTTCCGCGCCATGGTGGAAGTGGAGAACTGGTGCCGCGCCGAGTACTTCCGCCGTCTGCAAGGGGGATAAAGCCGGTTATACAAGAAGGTCAGGAAGAACCTGGATTGCAGATGCAAAATCGGCAAAATCCTGAGCTGATCTTTAGGCAGGGGAAAGATTAGTTTTCATCATCCTATTCATTTGTTCTTGTAGTGAATTGTCAGGTATTGTATGCTGACCCGTGGAGAAAGTATGAAAAAACAGGCCAGGTATTGCTACCTGGCCTGTCAATTATCCTGGTGGGCGATGCTGGGTTCGAACCAGCGACCCCTGCCGTGTGAAGGCAGTGCTCTCCCGCTGAGCTAATCGCCCTTAGAGTATTATTGAATAGCAGAAGCCGGCCTTTCTGTCAAGCGTGATTAAATTTCGCATCACATCAGGAGTATTTACCGAATACTGCGAAGGGCTTACAGTCATTTGCCCAAGTATTATACTTCTTGTTTTGTATCCGATGCTGTCTTTTTGGATAACTTTCAGCGGATAAAGAACGGATGAAATTGGAACAGGGATTCATACAGGTTTATACGGGCAACGGCAAGGGGAAGACTACTGCCGCCCTTGGTCTCGCTTTACGGGCTGCCGGCAGGGAGATGATGGTCTGCATGATCCAGTTCATGAAGGGGGGGAGGCCTTCCGGTGAACATATTGCCGCGCCGATGCTTGCCCCTTATCTGACCATAATCCGGACCGGCAGGGAAGGGCGGGTCAACCGTGAGAACCCGGACCCCGAAGATGTGCGTCTTGCCCAAGAAGGGTTAAAGCTCGCCAAGAAGACCGTAACCGAGGGGGAATACGACCTGGTCATCCTCGACGAAATCAACGGTGCGGCCGCTTGCGGGCTGATCCCGGTTGATGAGGTGATTTCGCTCATGAAATCGAAGCCGTTTAATATGGAACTGGTGCTTACGGGCAGAAACGCCCATGAAAGAATAATTGCGGCGGCCGATCTGGTTACCGAAATGTATGAAACCAAACATTATTTCAAGGCCGGCGTGCCGGCGCGTCTGGGAATAGAGAAATAGGAATACTTGCATGCTGCGTAAGATACTGATCGTTCTCATGGTGATTTCGCTTGTTGCCATTGTTCTCTATAAACCGAACGTTACCTCGGAACCGGGCGCCAGTCCGGAAGACCCAGCCAGGGAAGACCTTTCGAGAATTCAATACCCAAGCCTCAAGGCCATTCCATGGGAACCCAGATTCATCAGACCGCAGGACACCCTGGAAAAGATGTTCGGCAACGACTGGGTGCATGTGGCCAGATTCAACCGCATTGATCGACGGCATGTTTATCCCGGCATGACCATCAAGGTACCGAAGGACATGGCGCAGATCAGGGACTATACCCCGATGCCGGCATTCTATGAACCGGCTAGACACCATGAAAAGTACATTCTCGTTGATCTTACCGAGCAGTGGCTGGGGGCATACGAATACGGCAAGTTGAAATTTTCCATGCCGGCGGCTTCCGGCATGGATGGTCACAACACCCCCACAGGTCTGTTTCAGGTGGATGCGCGAGACAGGAACCATACTTCTTCCCTGTACAAAACCGCGAACGATGAGGAACAGTACCCGATGGACTACGCGATCCGCTTTCATGTGGACGCCGACGATGTCTCCTATTGGATCCATGCCCGGGACTTACCCGGCCGGCCCGCTTCCCACGGCTGCATCGGTGTTTTTGATGAGGCGATGCAGAACCGGGAATTCGGCGTTCCTGAAAAACCTGTCCTCCTTGATTCGGAGAAGCTTTATAACTGGGCAGTCGGGGAAGAAGATTATGAAGACGATTCGGGGGATGTGGAACTTCTTGAAGACGGTCCGGTCGTCGAAGTAAACGGTAATAATCCCGGTTTTCTCAAACCGTCGTTTTTTGCGTCAATCAAACAACAATAACAACCCGTCAGCCTTCAGCCTCAACAACTGGGTAGATAAAAGAAAAAAATACGCTAAGGAGTAATATTTATGAAGAAGTCGGTTTTGAGAAAGATGGCCGCTGCTCTCGCCTTTGCAGTGGCGCTGGCATTGGGCGGTTGTGCCACTGTCCCGACCGTAGAAAAACCGGAAGCGGCCCTGCACAAGGCTTTTCCGAATCTGCCTGTTGATACAATCGTACAGACCGATA
>JBGPID010000063.1:0-11392 GCA_041484725.1 Geobacteraceae bacterium
AGTGAAACCCGTGACCGCCAGGTCAGGAAAAGTGTTGTTGCTGCCGAGAGTATCGAGCAACAAAAAGAGCCGGTCGTCATCAGGACAAAGACTTTTTCCATAAAACCGATGTCCGTGGATGAAGCGGTCATGCAGATGGACTTGCTCCATAAGGATTTCCTGGTCTTTACCGATGCCGTAACCGACAACATCGGTGTGATCTACCGCCGAAAAGACGGGAATTACGGCCTGATCGAACCATATTAAGGTATGAAAGGTTAAGGGGGGTCAGGTCTTGGCATATGACAATATGTGCTGATGTCAAGTCCTGACCCCTTCGGGTTTTCGATGAAGATTAACGGGCTCTTGCAGCCGGAGGACATAATTCCCAGTCTGGCGTCCGCAACAAAGGACCAGCTCCTCCTTGAGCTGGCTGTGAAAGCGGAGGAACGCCACCCCCTCCTGAACCGTGCGGAAATCTTTCAGGTCCTGCAGGAGCGGGAAAGGTTGGGAAGCACCGGTATAGGCGACGGTATCGCCATTCCCCACGGCAAATTGAAACGGGCGGGAGATATCCTCCTCGTCTTTGGGCGCAGTATAAAAGGGGTAGATTATGATGCGCTTGACGGCAGGAAAGTACATATATTTTTTCTGCTGATTGCCCCTGAGGAGGCTTTCGGTATTCACCTCAAGATGCTGGGTCGTATCTCGCGTATCCTGAAAGACCCGGCGGTACGCAAGGGCCTGCTGGAAGCGCCGGACGCCGCGGCGATCTACGGCATCATCCAGGAACAGGACAGTCGTTATTGAATACCATCAACCTTTCCATTGAAGATCTCCTCAAGGACGAGGAATACGGTTTGGGACTCCAACTGGTCTCGGGAGCGAAGGGGCTTTCCAACCGTATTTGCAGTTCGCGCCTGCAGAAACCGGGGTTGGCCCTGATCGGCTATACGGAGCACCTTCATTCGGACCGGGTACAGATATTGGGAAACACGGAAATCTCGTTCCTGCGTCAGATTGACGAACAGCAGGCTAAAGCTCATATCGACAATCTCTGTTCTTTTCCTCTCTGTTGCTTCATCATCACCAAAGGGCTTGACCCTCCCGCCTTTCTGAAAACAGCGACGGAAAAGGCCGGGATACCCCTCCTTGTGACTCCGCTTCAGTCTGCCACCTTTATTTCTCTGATCACCAAATTTCTCGAGGAACGTCTGCTGCCGACGACCCATATTCATGGGGTGCTGGTGGATGTGCTTGGCGTCGGAGTCCTGCTCTTGGGGAAGAGCGGCATCGGCAAGAGCGAATGTGCGCTCGATCTGGTGATCCGCGGCCACAGGCTGGTGGCGGACGACATTGTCTATGTAATGAAGAAGATGCCGGGGGCGCTCGTCGGTCAGGCAGGCGAGTCGATCCATTATCATATGGAAATCCGCGGTCTGGGTATCATCAATATCAAAGATCTGTACGGGGTATCATCCATCCGCGAGAAGAAGATCATCGACCTGGTGCTGGAGCTGGTTGAATGGGACCCGTCCCAGGAATACGACCGCCTCGGGATTGACGACCGGGTTTATACCATTCTCGATGTCGATCTGCCGCATCTGCGGATCCCGGTCAGTCCGGGCCGGAACCTGACGTCAATAATCGAAGTGGCCGCCAGGAATTTCCTCTTAAAAGGGATGGGGTTCCATTCTGCGCGGGAGTTTCACGAAAAGCTCCTGGCGCGCCTGGAAGTACGCCCACTCGGAGACGAGGTGGAATAGGATGCGGATCCTTATCATTTCCGGACTTTCCGGTTCGGGAAAATCAACGGCGGTTCGCGCCCTGGAGGACGAAGGCTTTTTCTGTCTTGACAATCTGCCGGTCACGCTTGTTCCGACGTTCATCGATCTTGTGGACAACTCCAAGGACCGGGTGCGTGACGTGGCCCTGGTAATGGACATCCGCGGCCGGGACTTCCTCAAAGGTTACGAAAAGGTCATCCAGGAAATAGGGGAAGCCGGGAATTCCGTTGAAATACTCTTTCTCGATGCCACCGATGAGGTGTTGATCCAACGTTTTTCCGAAACCCGCCGGCGCCATCCCGCACTGGAAAGCGGATCAGTATCGGAGGGTATCCGTTTTGAGCGTGAACAGCTTGCCGGTTTACGCCGCCTTGCCACCACTATAATAGATACATCGGAACTTAACGTCCATCAATTGAAAGAGTTGGTCATCTCCCGCATCAAGGGCGAACAGGGCGCCAGAGAAATGACCGTGCATCTGCAGTCGTTCGGTTACCGGTTCGGCATACCTCTCGAAGCGGATCTGGTGATGGATGTACGGTTTCTGCCGAACCCTCATTTCATCCCGGAACTTAAAGCATTCAGCGGGCTTGACCCGAAGGTCAGAAACTTTGTCATGGAGAAACCCGAGACCGTCATTTTTCTGGAGAAATTCCTGGATATGATGGCGTTTCTTCTTCCCAGTTATCGCCGCGAGGGTAAGTCTTATCTGACTGTCTCCATCGGCTGTACCGGCGGCAGACATCGGTCGGTGGTAATTGCCGAGGCGTTGCGGGATTTCTTTATCGGGAAAAATGTCACCCTCAAGGTTACCCATCGCGATATGGAAAAGGGAGTATCATAATGATTGGACTGGTTCTGGTGGCGCATGCCGGGATTGCCCGGGAGCTTCTGGACGCTGCCGAGATGATAATGGGGAAGATAGAGTGCGCCGAGGCTGTCGGTATTAAACCGGATGACCCGGTTGACGTAATTCGTGACACAATAACCAGGGTCATAAAGAAGGTTGGATGCGACGGTGTCATCATCATGACCGATATGTTCGGCGGTACACCCTCCAATATGAGCCTCTCTTTCCTCCAGGAAAATCAAGTCGAAGTAATTACCGGGGTTAACCTGCCGATGATGATAAAGTTTGTCGCGGACCGTTCGAAGTTCGGCATTGCCGAACTGGCCGAAAAGCTGAAGCAGTGCGGAAGGGAAAGCATTATCGTGGCCGGCGGATATTTGAAGAAATAGGGGCATGCGAAGTACGACGAACTCCAAGTCAGATGCCTCTGGAAGGTTCTGACT
This sequence comes from Geobacteraceae bacterium, assembly GCA_041484725.1. Classification (GTDB taxonomy): domain Bacteria; phylum Desulfobacterota; class Desulfuromonadia; order Geobacterales; family Geobacteraceae; genus JBGQDJ01. The sequence goes on from JBGPID010000063.1 coordinate 3,060, forward strand.
CTGCACGTCGAATTTCGCATATTGCAAATATAAAGATACTGATGCTAGAACAGGAATTTACAATAGTCAACAAATTGGGACTGCATGCCAGGGCATCAGCCCTCCTGGTCAAGACCGCCATACGCTTCGACTCCGACATCAGGATCGAGCGGGAAGGGATAGAGATCAACGGCAAGAGCATCATGGGGATTATGATGCTGGCGGCTGCCAAGGGAAGTGTCGTCATGCTGAAGATCGCAGGTAAGGACGAGGCGGAAGCAATGTCTACCCTGGGGGAATTGATCAATAATGGGTTCGGTGAAGATTAAGAACAGGTTGTTACAGGGTATCGGCGCTTCCCGTGGCATTGCCATCGGTCAGGTCAGAATTACCGACCGGAGCAGGGTCACCGTGTTCGAGGAGCCGGTGCCAAGGGAGCAGATCCCTGCCGAGATAGATCGTTTCAATAACGCACTGACCCGGGCAATAGATGAACTCAACGCCTTGAAGCAGCAATTCGCCGCTACGAAAAGAGAAGAGCATCTCTATGTGATCGACACCCATCTTCTTATTCTGCAGGATAGCATGCTGACCAGAGAAACCTTGGGGTTTATCGAGAACGAGGGGATCAACGCTGAGGCGGCCCTGAAAAAGACCCTGCATAAATTCCAGCAAATTTTTGCCACGGTTGAAGACGACTATCTCCGTGAGCGATGCGGTGACGTGGAGACCGTGGTGGAACGGATTCTTCGCAATATGGTCGGCAAATGTCAGGAATCGCTCAATGGGGGGGAAGGTCAGACGATCATCGTTGCCCATGATCTGTCACCAGCCGACGTCCTGCAGATCGACAAGGAGAAGGTGATAGGTTTCGTTACCGACCTGGGGGGGAAGACTTCCCATTCAGCCATTCTTTCCCGGGCCCTGGAAATTCCTGCAGTGGTTGGATTGGAGCGCATTACCTCGGAAATTACCGATGGCGACGTTCTCATTATCGACGGCACGACCGGGATAGTGGTTGTAAACCCCGATCGGGAAACCTTCCACGATTATCTGCGGCGCAAGCAGCATTACGAATATCTGGAACGTGAGCTCTTAAAACTCAAGGACCTGCCCGTGGAGACCACCGACGGGCACCGCATCGTCCTGAAGGGAAATGTCGAGTTTCCCGCTGAGATCCCTTCGCTGAAGGGTCACGGTGCAGAGGGGGTCGGCCTTTACCGGACCGAAATGCTGTTCTTCAACCGGGAGGAACTTCCCAGCGAGGAGGAGCAGTTTGCAGCATACTCTGCCGTGGTCAGGGCAATGGCCCCTCAGCCTGTCACCATCCGTACACTGGACGTGGGGGGAGACAAATTCGTCGTTGGCCTCAACCTGGCTGACGAACTGAATCCGGCGCTGGGGCTCAGGGCCATCCGCCTGTCGCTGCGCCAGCCGGAGACCTTTAAACCCCAGCTCAGGGCGATTCTCCGGTCGAGCATTCATGGCAAGGTTCGTATATTCTTCCCCATGGTGTCGGGAGTGGCAGAGATTCGTGCGGTCAAGGCGCTGTTTGAAGAAGCCAAGCAGGAGCTGCGCAGAGAAGGAATTTCCTTTGATGAGGGGATCGAGATAGGGATCATGATCGAAATACCCTCCGCGGTCATCATTGCCGATCTCCTGGCTCGCGAGGTCGACTTCTTCAGCGTCGGCACCAACGACCTCATCCAGTACTCGCTGGCCATCGACCGGACCAACGAGCACCTTTCCCATCTATACGAGCCTCTCCACCCCGCAGTGCTCCGGTCGCTCAAGATGGTGGTCGACGCCGCGCATGCCGCCGGCATCGACGCCTGTATCTGCGGTGAAATGGCGGGTGAGGCAGAGTATCTGCCCATTCTCCTCGGACTCGGTTTCGACGAGCTATCCATGAACGCCATTTCCATCCTGCGTGTCAAGAAAATTCTTCGTCGTTGTTCCAAGAGCGAGGCGGAGAAGCTCGTGGCCCGCGCCCTCACCTTTGCCACCGCCCAGGAGGTCGAATCATTCCTCAAGAGCGAGATGGCGGCCCGCTTTTCCGAGAGCTCCGATTAAAGAGTTAATCCCTTTTCCCCATTTCTTTCTTGACAAGGCTATTAACGTAACGATATAAATTAATATTTGCCGGAGCATCCAGCCTTTCGCAGCAGAGTTCAGGAGGATCATCAAATGGAGATGTCAGACTATATCTTTACTTCAGAATCGGTTTCCGAGGGGCATCCGGACAAGGTTGCCGATCAGGTTTCAGACGCCATTCTCGACGCCATTCTCACCCAGGACCCCAACTCCCGCGTTGCCTGTGAAACGCTTGTGACCACGGGAATGGCGGTCATCGCCGGCGAGATAACCACACGCGCAGTGGTGGACTACCCAAAAGTGGTGCGTGAGACCATCAGGGAGATCGGTTATAACGATTCGGCCATGGGCTTCGATTGGGAGACCTGCGCGGTCCTCGTTTCCATCGACAAGCAGTCGCCTGATATCTCCCAGGGGGTCACAGAGGGTGAAGGGATGTTCAAGGAGCAGGGCGCGGGCGACCAGGGGCTGATGTTTGGCTATGCCTGCACCGAAACGCCCGAGTTGATGCCGATGTCCATAATGTTTGCGCACAGGCTGACCCAGAAACTTGCCGAGGTCCGGAAGAACGGGGTTCTGAACTTTCTCCGTCCCGATTCAAAGTCCCAGGTTTCAATTCAGTATATGGATGACAGGCCGGTCCGGGTCGACACGGTGGTTGTCTCGTCCCAGCATACACCCGAGGTTTCCTACGAAAACATTAAGGAAGGGATCATAGAAGAGGTCGTTAAAAAGATCATACCGGCGGAACTGATGGACGGCAAAACCCGCTTTCTGATCAACCCGACCGGACGTTTCGTGATAGGAGGGCCGATGGGGGATTGCGGCCTTACCGGCCGCAAGATCATCGTCGACAGCTATGGCGGCCACGGTGCCCACGGCGGTGGAGCGTTTTCCGGCAAGGACCCTTCCAAGGTCGACCGTTCCGCTGCCTACATGGGGCGATATGTGGCGAAAAATCTTGTTGCCGCCGGTCTCTGCGAGAAGTGCGAAGTTCAGATAGCCTACGCCATCGGCGTGGCAGAGCCGGTTTCGGTCATGGTCGATACCTCCGGCACCGGCAAGATACCGTCCGTCAGGATTGCCCAGATCATCCGTGAGGTCTTCGACCTCCGCCCCCGCGCCATCATAGAAGAGCTCGACCTTCTCCGCCCTATCTACAAGAAGACGGCCGCCTACGGCCATTTTGGCCGGGAGTTGCCGGAGTTCACCTGGGAGAGGCGTGATAAGATTGATGTCATCAGGGAAAAGGCAGGATTTTAGAAGGGTGAAGGGTGAAAGGTAATAAAAAAGGCCGGATGGTTTCCAATCCGGCCTTTCTGTTTTCAGGGGTTGTCCTTCACCCTTCACTCTTCACCTTTCACCCTTTGAAAACCGGTACCCAACGCCACGCACGGTCTGGAAATAGACCGGATTGGCCGGATCGGGCTCGAAGTATTTCCTGATCCGGACAATGAAGTTGTCGAGGGTCCGCGTCTCCGTGTCCAGAGAGTACCCCCAGACCCTTTCCAGAAGCGTCTTGCGGGAGACGGTTTCCCCCTCCTTCTGGAAAAAAAGGGCAAGCATCTTGACTTCCAGGTCGGTCAGGTCAATTTCTCCCTGGGCCGTTCTGGCACGGTAGGAGAGGAGAAAAACTTCATTGTCGCCGAACCGGTAAGCTTCTTCCACCGGCTCGGGACGATACCATGCCGAGCGGCGCAGCATCCCCCTCACCCGCAGGAGGAACTCACTGAGATTGAAAGGCTTGACCAGATAGTCATCGGCCCCTTTTTCCAGACCGGTTATCCTGTCCCCTTCCGCGGACCTGGCGGTCAATATCAGTATCGGCACCCGGGTGTCCATCGTCCGGATTTTTTCGCAGACCTCGAATCCATCGATGCCTGGTAGCATGATATCGAGGATGATCAACTCAAACCGGTCGTACTGCATTCTTTCCAGGGCCTCTTCGCCGCTCTCCACATGGCTGACCCGGTAATCATCCTGTTCCAGGTTGAAGCATATCCCGCGGGCGAGATGGATTTCATCCTCAACGAGAAGAATATGAGGTTTTTCTTCGTGCATGGTTAATACCCGTAGCGAATAGTGGTTAGTGTTCAGTTTTTCTATTCACTATTCAAATAATCACTATTTTGCGAGCGGCAGGGTGATCAGGAACGTCGTCCCCTTCCCCGCGCCTTCGCTGGTGACACGTATCTTTCCGCCATGATCCTTGACCACCGATTTGACTATATAGAGGCCCAGTCCTGTGCCGCGTATATTTTCTCCCGAACGACGCACCCGGTAAAACATCCGGAAGATCTTTTTCAGCTCTTTTGCCTCGATACCCTTCCCGTGATCCTGGAAGGTGAGGAGGCAGTGCCGACCGCTTTTTTTGAGAGTTACCCTGATTTCCGGTGATGCCGGGGAATAGAGACAGGCGTTTTCGAAAAGGTTTCGCACTACTGTTGCCATCCTTTCCGTGTCGATGGCCGCCTTTATACCCTCTTCCACCTCGATGGTTATGCTCCCCCCTTCGGGGAGCTTGCTCTGTTTGCTCTCCAGAATATTTCCTAAAAACAGGGAAAAGTCTATAACCGGGTATTGGGCGGCGCGCACCCGGCGTTCCAGTTTGGCCGCCAGCAGCAGATTGTTGATCAGGTTGTTCAAACGGTCGGTATCGGCCAGCATGGTATCGAGGAACCTCTCCAACTTGTCAGAGGGGGGATTGCGGAGCTTAATCGTTTCCAGGTGGAGTTGGATGGAGGCAAGGGGCGATTTCAGCTCGTGGGTTACCTGGGACATGAAGTTTTTTTGCTGCTCCACGAGATCGGACTGGCGTTTCCAGTAGAGAAAAATGATATACACACCGGGAAGGACCAGCAGCAAAAGGGCCAGCCCTTCCACAAGAACCGGCCATCCTATGCCATACCCCGCCACCTCGGGCTTGTAAAGCTCGGCCAGTTTCCGGAATGCCTTGTGGCTGCCGATGAACCAGTAAATCCAGAAAATGACCAGCAGGACCCAGATCAGTTGGATGGTGATCAGGGCGAACAGCGGATGGAAAAGTTTTTTCAGCAGTCTCATGATATTCCTGTGTAGCATCTAACTGCGTAATTTGCAAGGTGATATTATTCGGGAAAGGGATATGTCATAAAAAGGTCTGACGTGGGAATCGCCGCACAAGGGAGGCGTTGCTGTGCGGGTCAAGGAGATGGGAGGAATAATCCTGAAAAAGTTCTTGACAATCACCTCGTGAGAATGTTATCAATTAATACATCGAATAAGTAGGGTAATGGATGATATCGAAAAAGACCAAATATGCATTGAAGGCCTTGCTTTACCTGGGACGCAAGTACAACCAGGGGCCGGTCCTGATTTCCGATCTTGCCCGTGACGAACGGATCCCGAAAAAGTTCCTCGAACTAATCCTCCTCACCCTGAAAAACAACGGGGTACTGCAGAGCAGAAAGGGGAAGGGGGGGGGATATTATCTGGGCAAACCCCCACGGGAGATAAGTGTGGGAAATGTGATAAGGATTCTCGACGGGCCCCTCGCTCCGGTTCCCTGTGTCAGTGAAACCGCCTATGCCAAATGCCAGGAATGCACGGATGAACAAACCTGCGGCATCCGGCCCGTGATGAAGGATGTACGGGATGCAATAGCCAATATCCTCGACAAGACCAGCCTTGCCGACATGCTGGAACGGGAGGAAAAGGCGGAGCAGCAAGAGAGAGGGATATTGCAGTACTTCATCTAAATTTTTTTGGTTATTAATCTATTAAATCTATAGGGCTGTATATTTACTTCGGATGAATTTGCTGGTCTGTTCATATAAAACAAGCCGGCAAATATTTCGGTAAAATTAAATTGTTGCTTTATCACACTATCAACAACAAAGGAGTAAACAGAGATGACAAAAAAAAGTGTGTTCCTTCCCCTGCTGATTACAATTCTCACAATCGCCTTTCCCCTGGCAGCATTTGCGGAGGTAAGTCTCCTCAATGTCTCCTATGACCCGACCCGCGAGCTTTACCAGGATTTCAACGCCTCCTTTGCCAAGTACTGGAAGAAGAAGAGCGGTGAAGACGTGGTCGTCAAGCAGTCCCACGGCGGCTCCGGGAAACAGGCGCGCGCCGTCATCGACGGTCTCGACGCGGACGTGGTGACATTGGCGCTCGCCTACGACATCGACGAGATCCACGACAAGGCCAAGCTGATCCCGGAAAACTGGCAGACGCGTCTCCCCCACAACAGCTCACCCTACACCTCGACTATCGTCTTTCTCGTGCGCAAGGGGAACCCGAAACATATCAAGGATTGGAATGACCTGGTGAAACCGGGGATCTCGGTGATCACGCCTAACCCAAAAACTTCCGGCGGCGCCCGCTGGAACTACCTGGCGGCCTGGGCCTACGCCCTGAAGCAGAAGGGGGGCAACGAGGCAAAAGCAAAGGAGTTTGTCACCAAGCTCTTCAAGAATGTCCCGGTCCTTGATTCCGGCGCCCGGGGCTCAACGAACACATTCGTCCAGCGGGGGCTCGGCGATGTCCTGCTCGCCTGGGAAAATGAGGCGTTCCTGGCGATAAACGAACTGGGCAAAGACAAGTTCGAGATTGTGGTGCCGTCGCTCAGCATCCTGGCCGAACCGCCGGTCACCGTCGTGGACAAGGTGGTGGACAAAAAAGGGACCAGAAAGGTGGCCGAGGAATACCTGAAGTACCTGTATACCCCAGAGGGACAGGAACTCGCCGCCAAGCATTACTACCGTCCGACCGACAAAAAGGTGGCGGCCAGGTACTCTAAGGTCTTCCCGAAGGTGAAGCTCGTCACCATCGACGGGGAGTTCGGGGGGTGGCGAAAGGCGCAGAAGACACACTTTGCCGATGGCGGGGTGTTTGATCAGATCTACACGCCCAGCAAGTAAAAGATTGAGGCTCTTGAACAACTCTTCGCTCCCTCTCCTGGTGGGAGGGGGCGAAGAGTTTTTTTTCTGAAGCAAGAAGAGGGAGATAACATCATGACTGCGCTGATCGTCGGTGGAGATTACGTAGAATCGCTCAAAAAAGCCATGTCCGACAGGGGAATGGAGCGGATCGAACACTGGAACGGGCGCAAGCCCGGAGATCTCCAAAAGACCTTACCGAAAGGGACGGAACTGATCGTGATACTGTACGATTTCTTGAGCCACCGCATGTTGAAGAAGATCAATGCGGATGCCGCCGATTCCGGGATCCCCGTAATCCATTGCCGGCGCTCCCTGGGGCAGTTATGCAGCAAGCTCGATGAAATGGATTTGGGTGGTGACGGTGGGAAAGGTTGCACATTATGCTTAAAACTGGCGAGAAGCGGAGATAGTTAGTGAAGAGCATGCGATTGAAAGGCTTCAAAATAAAAAAGGGGGGGCTTCCCGGGTTTGGCCCGACCCTTGGTTATACGGTTTTTTACCTCTCGCTCATCGTCCTCATTCCGCTTTCGGCGCTGGTCTTCAAGACGGCAAGCCTCTCCTGGCATGAGTTTCTGGCAGAGGTCACATCTGCGCGGGTATTGGCCTCATACCGGCTCACATTTGGCACAGCCTTTCTTGCCGCCCTGGTCAACGCCCTGTTCGGTGTCCTGGTGGCTTGGGTGCTGGTCAGGTACCGTTTCCCCGGGAAAAAGGTCGTCGATGCCCTGGTTGACCTCCCTTTTGCCCTCCCCACGGCTGTCGCCGGCATCACCCTGGCCACGGTTTACTCCGGTAACGGCTGGATCGGGCGCTACCTGGAACCGCTCGGTATAAAGGTGGCCTATACACCGCTCGGCATCCTCGTCGCCATGACCTTTATCGGTCTTCCTTTCGTGGTGCGGACGGTCCAGCCGGTCCTGGAAGAGCTGGAGACGGAGGTGGAGGAGGCTGCCGTATGCCTTGGCGCTAACCGCTGGCAGACATTCCGGCGGGTCCTCTTTCCCACCATCCTGCCGGCGCTCCTCACCGGCTTTGCACTCGCCTTTGCCAGGGCGGTGGGGGAGTATGGCTCGATCATCTTCATCGCCGGGAACATGCCGATGGTCTCGGAGATCACACCGCTTCTCATCATCACCAAGCTGGAGCAGTACGATTACGCAGGCGCCACTGCCGTTGCATCGGTAATGCTGGGGGCTTCGTTCATCCTGCTCTTCGCCATAAATCTTCTCCAGTGGTGGAGCAGGCGGTATGCGGATAGGTAGTGTCCATCCGGAAAATCCGGATGAGACACTACTAGTTTCCAATTCGGAAACGAGGGATTTTTCGTCCTGGCAA